>CALKYK010000588.1 GCA_938003715.1 uncultured Gammaproteobacteria bacterium | reverse complement strand
GGTCCCGCCGGGTGTCGGTGATCGAATCGCCCTGCAGCAGCACGGTATCGCCGGATCCGACGTCGCCTGCTGCGCTGTCGCCTGGCCCGCGTTCGAACGTCATGCCGGTGCCGGGCAGCGCCCGCGGCGCCCGCATGCCGTCCGTCCAGACCAGGCCGTTCGGCAGCACCAGTGCGCGGTGTATCCAGCGTCCGGTGCGAAACAGGACCCGGGTTTCATTCGGGCTGAACGCGACGTCCCTTGCCGCTGCGGGCAGCTGCAGGATCTGCTCGCCGACACGGCCGTTCGCCGGGTCCAGAAGGCGTGCCTGCCCGGACACGTCGGTAACGACGAGCTGCTGCCGCCCCGGTGCGATGTCGACGTTGCGGATCGCGCGCTGTCCCTGCCAGACGCTGCGCAGGTGCCAGTTGCCGGTCCGGTCCCGATACAGGCTTCGCAGCGCGCCGCCGGCACCGCCGAGAAACAGTTCGTCGTCATTGCGGAAAGCCAGGTCGCTGGTCATCTCGCCGAGATCGAGGTCGGCGACCTCGGCGCCCGTTTCGGTATCCATGAGCCAGATGCGCTGCCCGCCGAGTACCGCAAGCAGGCGCCCGGACGGAGCAAACTCCAGTCGGCCGCCGGCGGCGACCGGCGCGCGGCCGTAAAACGGTCGCGGCAGGCCGCTTACGGCGTCCCACACCCGCACTGTGGCATCGGCGCCGAAGCTTGCGACCAGTGCGCCGTCGGCGCTGAATGCCAGCGCCTCGACGGCGCCGCGGTGGCCCAGGAAGCTGACGTCGTCGCCGTCCACGGCAAAGCGCTCCGCCGGCGTGCCGACGGGTTCGATGTGAACGTGGCCGGAACGATCGCCAAACGCAATGCGCTCGCCGCCCGGCGCCAGCGCCGTGACGATGTCGGCCGTCGACCACCAGTCGGCAGCGTATTCCGCGCCGCCGGCCGGGGACGCGGCCGGAATCGACCACAGGCGTGCGATGTCGCGTGCAGCGCCGGTCACGACCTCGGTCTCGTCGGCGCTGAAGGCCAGCAGCTTGCGGCCGCCGCGCTGCAATCCCGTGTCGAGCAGCGGTCCGATCGGCATTCCGTCGGCGGCGCGATGGACCTGCAACCCCTCGCTCAGGTTGCCGGCAATGAAGCGCGCACCCGAGGGCGAAAAGGCGAAATGCCATTCGCCGCTGCCGCCCGACTCGAACAACGGCACGTCGGGCTGGTCCGTACGCCAGGCGGATACGCCGAGTTCGCCGTGTACCGCGCCGAGCGTATCGCCCGTCGCCGACAGCTCGATCGCGCTCGGCTGCTGGCCGAGATCGATCTGCGCGATCAACCTGGCCTCGCGAATGTCCCAGATGCGCACAGCGCGATCGAAGTCGGCGACGGCAAGGCGGCGGGCTGCAGCGTCGATTGCAATCTGTGCCGGGACCCCTGCGACGCTCATATCGGCGACGACACGACCGTCTTCGAGCGACCAGACTTCGAAGTGAGTATCGAGGTCGCTGCGGTAGGACGCGAGCAGAAAGCGGCCGTCACGGCTGAGCATCACGTTCGCGGCGGCGGCGTCCAGTTCGAACGTCGAGGCCCGCCGCCCGTCGTTGGTGCGCCACAGGTTGATCGTGTTCTGCACAGTGGTTACGAGGAACTGCGCGTTCGCGCTCAGCCCCAGCACGCGTTCATTCGCCGGTACTGCGATCGTGCGCGCCGCCTGCGCATAGTTCAGGTCCCAGACGCGCGCGCTGTCGCTTTGTGATGCGCGCGCGACGGCAAACCGGCCGTCGCTGCCGAACCACAGGTTTTCCGACTCGCGTTCGAGCGGATCCGGGATGTCGAGACCGCGTTCGAAACTCTCGACCGCCACCTGCGCATTCAGCGTCAGGTTCCAGGCGATCAGGTGCCCGGTGACGCCCGGCGACTCGTCGCGCAGCGTCACGCTCCAGGTGCCGGACAGGGATTCGCCGATCAACGGCGCGAGCTGCGCAGCAGGTATGCGCAGCTCCTCGTTCGCCGCCGAAGACGCGGCGGAAAACTGCAGCTCGGCGGTGCGGCCGGACGGCGCAATCAGCTTCATGCGCAGGTCGTCGAGGCGGGGATGGCTGACGTTGACAGTGAGGCCGATACGATTCGCCACGCCTTCCCTGTCGATAATGACGCGACGCACCAGCGGCGCGACTTCCAGCGCGGTCAGCGTCCAGGCGCCACGCGGCGTATCGCCGCGCGCCCATTGCACGACGTCCGCGCCGGTGTGCCAGGTCAGCACGCCGTTCTCGGCATCGAAATACACGCCGTCTGCCTGCTGCGCCGGTATCGTCGCAACGAGCTGCGGATAGTCGTCGCCGATCAGCGAGGCGGCCAGGCGGCGCCGTTCCTGGGTGGATACCGTCAGCGCTTCGAGCGAGGCCAGGATCGCCTGGTCGCGCCGCTCGGCGCGAATCGCGTTCTGCACTTCGCGGTCCCAGTACTGCGCCTGCAGCGCATCCGCGAGTTCCTGGCCGTCGGGAAGCACTGTCGCATAGCGCGCGACGTTGCGAATCGTTGCCACGTCGGTCGCCTCGCGGGCGCGAAACTCCAGCACGGTCTGGTACATGCGATCGGCGGCATTGCTGTGCCCGGGAAAAGACCGCAGGTTCAGGTACGCGTCGGAGACGGCGCCCAGATCGAACGTCGGATTCGACATGACGCGAACGTAGGGTTTTGGCAGGAGCTGCGTGTACGCAAACGGTATGGCGGTGAGGGTCAGGATGACGAGCGCGGCGATGGCCGGACCGCGCCAGTGCAGCGGCAGATTCTCGTTCGCCCAGCGTGCGGTGAAGACCGCCTCGTAAATCCGGTTCCGGATGCGAAACTCGCCGTTCGAATCGACCCGCACCATCCCGATCGCCAGCAGCGCGCGATGCTCGCGCGATTCGGGTTCGTAAACGACCGTCATGCCCTTGCTGATCTTGCCGTAGGCGGTCAGCAGCGCTTCGTAGCGCTTCCTGTCCTGCAGCATGGCGCGGTGCACGTGATTCAGGTGCGGTTCGTTGCGATGCGCTCCGCGCCCGGTGAACTGCCGCATCGCGAGCCTGTCGACCTGGGCATCGATGTCGTCGGTGACGTTCTCCCGTACCACGGCCCTGGCCAGTTTCTGCGACAGGTACGGCTGGCCGCTCGTCCAGTGGAAAATCCGGTCGAGCGCACGGGATGCTGCGGCCGGCGGCAGGTTGAGTTCCGGCGCAAAGAGATCCAGGTCCTTGCGGCTGAAGTCGCCGAGCAGGATTTCCGTCGAGACGGCGAAAGGTGATACCTGCGGATCCTCGACGAGACTCTGCGGATCGCACTCGCCGATCATGGCGAAGCCCAGGCGCTTGAATTCCGGTTCCGTCGTGCGCGCGTTGTGCGCGGTCCGGATGCTGGCCAAAAGGTGCTCGTCGAACTGCAGATCCGCGAGGTGCTGCAGCTCGTCGATGAAGACGACGATACGTTCCTCGACGTTCGGCAGGATGATTTGCGCGTAGAACTCGAACAGGCGCTGGCGATTGGAAAGTATCGTATGGTCCTGCCACCACGCCTGAAGGTCGGTTTTCAGGCGCAGCTGCCGCAGCAGGCGGTAAGCGATGCTGTAGTACCAGCGGCCGGCGTCCGTGCCGCCGTCGCGTTCGCCGATCTGGGCCAGGTCGATGATCGCAACCTTGAAGCCGTTGTTCTGCAGGCGCGCGGAGGTCGCGGCAATCAGGCTGGTCTTGCCGGTGCGATCCGGCGCAATCACGTGCGCGTACTGGCCGTTCGTTATCGCTTCGTACAGCTGATCGTCGGCCGTGCGCCGGATGTAGCCGGGCCGCACCGCGTGCAGCGGCGCGCCGACGGCGAAAAACTCGCCGGTCCGGTCGAGGTCGTCGTCAGGCGTTCTGTCGATGGGTTCGACCAAGCTCAAGCGCTCCGGTGTTTGCAACCGCCCGTTGCCGCGGCTAGCGTATTCGCCATTCAATGCGGGAGAGGCAGGATTTGCAAGCGCAGGGATTCAGAATCCTGAAACAGGACCTGTTCGGCCGCACCGGCATCGTCGATACC
>CALKYK010000587.1 GCA_938003715.1 uncultured Gammaproteobacteria bacterium | reverse complement strand
GCAGGCGTTCCTGCAGGCGCGTCTTCGGGTCCTTCAGGCTCTCCGAGTCGGGCAGCGCCGCCAGCCTGCCGGCATAGACCTCGCGGATCAGCTGCTCGGCCGCGGCAAAGCCGCGGTCCAGGTAGACGGCACCGAACAGCGCTTCCAGCGCGTCGGCGAGGATCGAGGAACGGCGGTGGCCGCCGGTCTTCTTTTCGCCACTGCCGAGCTGCAGGTGTTCGCCGATACCGAGTTCGCCGGCGAGTTCGGCGAGCGCCCGGTCGTTGACCAGCGACGCACGCAACCGGCTGAGGTCGCCTTCCGGGGCGTCCGGGCGGCGCGTGTAGACGGCATGCGAAATGACGAAATCGAGCACGGCATCGCCGAGGAACTCGAGCCGCTCGTTGCTCTGGCCGGCCGCGCTGCGGTGGGTCAGGGCCTCGTCGAGCAGGCGCGGGTCCTCGAAGCGGTAGCCGAGCGAACGCTCGAGCCACGCGGCGGCGCGTGCTGCCGGGTTGTCAGCCATGCTCGGGCCCGGAGTGATAGAGGGGCGGTCTATCCTGCCAGACGGGCCGGCAGGCCGCCACGGCAGCGCGTCAACGGCGTACGACGACCCGCTTGTCGAATCGCACCGTGAAATAGACGTTGGCCACGTACGGCACCGAGTGCTCGTACGAGGCATCGACGAGAAAGCCGCCGGGGTCGGTCGAGACCTTGATGTCCTTCGGTTCGATCACGGACACTGCCTCGATCGCGAAACGCCGTTCGATGGATTTGCGGATCGCGCCGATGCTCGGGCCCTGGCCGTCGAACTCTTCCTTGACGCCGTCGACGACGCTCGCGACCTTCATGTAGTTCAGGTAGACCGGCGTGAGCTGGATCGCGGCGAAGGCGAACAGGCCGACGAAGGCCACCAGAATCAGCATGCCGATCGTGGTCATGCCGCGCACGCGGCGCGGGCCCGAAGTGCCATAGCGAGCTTTCACGTCAAGGTCTCCTGAACGAACGGGCGTACTGTCGCTGGATTTGACGCGATTTTAGCGGCCATTTCAGTGATTTACACCACATTATTGGATCTTGTCGCCGATCCGGTCCCAGCGCGGCCAGGACAGCCCGTCCATGTGCATCCAGATGCGCGTGGCCTCGCCCACCAGGTGAGACTCGGGGATGGCCGAGATATAGCGGCTGTCCTTCGAATTGTCGCGGTTGTCGCCCATCACGAAGTAGTGCCCGTCGGGCACCGCGTAGACGTTTTCACCCGCGCGCGAGCCCGGCGCCGTTATCTGGATGCGGTGCGCGCGCTCCCCGAA
>CALKYK010000586.1 GCA_938003715.1 uncultured Gammaproteobacteria bacterium | reverse complement strand
CGAGTCGCGCGTGGCGCTGGACGACGATTATCGCAACTACTTCCGGGCCCGGCAGGCAGTGCCAACGAGGCGCTTCGAGTCGCGCGGCGGCGCGATCGTCGAGCGAGACGACTGATGGACGCCGAACGCAGGTTCCGCTTGCCCGGCGCCGAACTGGTGTACGGCCGCAACATCCTGTATTCCGCCGGCGTCTACCTGCTCGTGCCGTGGGCGCTGATACATCTCGTGTGGCGCGGCCTGCGCTACGCGCCGTACCTGAAACGCTGGCGCGAACGATTCGGCTTCGTACCGAAACTCGACGCGGAAAGCGTCGTCGGGATTCACGCCGTCTCCGTCGGCGAGGTGCGGACGATCGTCCGGCTCGTGCGCCGGCTGCAGCAGTCGTTTCCCGATCGCACCTACCTGGTCACGACGATGACCCCGACCGGTTCGGAGCAGGTGCAGCAGCTACTCGGCGACAGCGTCGTGCACTGCTACGTGCCTTACGACCTGCCGGGCTCGGTGCGGCGCTTTCTCGATCGCGTGCGCCCCGACGTGGCGCTGATCGTGGAAACGGAGTTCTGGCCGAACATCTTCAGGCTCTGCAACGATCGCGGTATACCCCTGCTGTTGGTGAACGTCCGGGTTTCACCTCGCTCGTTCGCCGGCTACCGGCGCTTCCCGCGTTTTGTCAGGCGCATGCTGCATCGCGTGCAGCTGATGGCCATTCGTTCCGAGACGGACACCGAGCGCCTGCGCGAGCTCGGCGCACCCGTGCACGCGATGCAGGTGACCGGCAATCTCAAGTTCGACGTTCTGAAACCGGAAGGCGTCGCGTCCGAGGCGGCTGCGCTGCGGCGCCGCTGGGGCCAGTCACGCCCGGTGTGGATTGCCGCGAGCACGCACCAGGGTGAGGAAGCGAGCGTCCTCGCTGCTTTCCGCCACCTGCGCGAAAAGCACCCCGACGCGCTGCTCGTCGTCGTGCCGCGACATCCGGAACGATTCGCGCAGGTGACCAACCTGTGTCGCCGGGAAGGCTTCAACGTGGCGCTGCACACCGACGCCCACGAACGGCTGCCCGACAGCACGGACGTCGTCGTAGGCGACACGATGGGAGAACTGCCGACGCTGTATGCGGCCGCCGACGTCGCATTCGTCGGCGGCAGCCTGGTGCGCCATGGCGGGCAGAACCCCGTCGAGTCGATGGCGGCAGGCGTGCCGACGGTGTTCGGCCCCCACATGTTCAATTTCGAGCAGACCAGCGCCAGCGCCATTGCCGCCGGTGCGGCGCGCCAGGTCCGCGACAAGGAGGACCTCGCGGCCACGGTCATGGAGTTTCTCGGTGACTCGGCACTGCGGGAGACGACTGTTGCAGCAGCGCGCAACGTCATCGTCGAAAACCGCGGCTCGCTGAAGCGCGTTATAGCGCTTGTCGAATCGCCGATCCAGGCGGCAGGCAAGACCGCGGCGGCGCCGCCTGCCGACGCCGTGCTATCGCAAAGCAAGCCCTGACGACATGGCGCCAGCGCATCAGTGGCTGCGCAGGGGCGGCGCCTCGACGAGGTCCAGCCAGTAGGAAACGCTGCCGTTCCATGCCGGGCGGATGGGTTGCAGATCGTGCCGTTCGACGACGGCGCCTCGGCACCCGACA
>CALKYK010000585.1 GCA_938003715.1 uncultured Gammaproteobacteria bacterium | reverse complement strand
TTTAGTGCCTGAAACCGAAATCGTGACGTCAGACTGATTGGACGTGCGCCGATCCCGTTACATGGTGTGGGTGGGTTTGTCTCCCAATCCTCCCGCGATGCCCGCAGAGACTCTCCCGGACGGTGAGGATTGATCTTTAGTGCCTGAAACCGAAATCGTGACGTCAGACTGATTGGACGTGCGCCGATCCTGTTACATGGTGTGTGTGGGTTTGTCTCCACCCAAAGCACCGGCCAGGTAGTTCTCGATTTTTTTCTGCGTATTGCCCTGGTCCTGGTCGGAGAACTGGACGCCGATACCCGCGGTACGTTTGCCCTGCGCGCCCTTCGGCGTCATCCAGATGACGGTGCCGGCGACGGGGATTTTTTCCTCTTCGCCCATCAGGTTCAGCAGCATGAACACCTCGTCGCCGAGGCGATAGGAACTGTTGGTGGGAATGAACAGCCCGCCATTGATCACGTAGGGCATGTACGCCAGGTACAGGGCACTCTTGTCCTTGATCGTCAGCGTCAGTAAGCCGGGTTTACTCATGGTCGCGCCGCCCCGTGTGCCTAATCCGTGATCGTTTCGAGGCCGCCGGCCCAGTCGATCAGCAAGCATTCGAGCGTCAGCTGGACGTTCCAGGAACCGGCCGGCTGCGCCCGCAAGCGATTGATTATGTCTAGATAGCAAAACAGATTTCGCCTGTCTATGCGCTCCAGCACAGATTGGCTGAAGTCCCGTTCGGCGCCCTCCCCGGCGACGCCGGCAACCTGCCGCACGCAGTGCTGGACCTGCCGTGCGAGCCAGCCGAGCACGCGTTGCGGGTCGTCCTTCGCCCACCGGGCGGCCACCTCCAGAGGCTCACCACGGCCCTCGGCAAGCGTTCTCAGGTCGCCCTGCATCAGCTCGATCTCATCGAGCCGGTCGTGCTCCTCGAGCGCTCGCAGCGGCGCGTTGCCGGCCGCGGCCAGCGCTGCCGCCCAGCGCCCGCCCGGCCGCAGCTTCTCGAGCCACGCGAGACTCTGCCCGGTCGGCGGCAACGCGACCTTCAGGTGCTGGCAGCGGCTGAATATGGTCGCCGGCAGCCGGCCGACGCGATCCGCGACCAGGATCATCAGGGTATCGCCGGGCGGCTCCTCGAGCGTCTTCAGGAGACTGTTCGCGGCGTTGACGGTCATGGCATCGGCCGGCTCGATCACGGCCACCTTGCCCCGGCCTTCGTAGCTCGTCAGCGCCAGGTCGGCGACGAGGGTCCGGACCTGGTCGATGCTGATCGTCGTCTTGTCCTCGAGCGGCGCGATCCAGGTCAGGTCGGCGTGCTCGGGTCTCTGCAGCGGAAAAACCGGCGACGGGTCGGAGCCGGGCAGACCGAGCCGCTCGCGGGCCATCCACGCCGCCGCACAGCGCTTGCCGCTGCCCGGCGCGCCCAGCAGCAGCACCGCATGCGGCGGCCGGCCCTGCCGGCCGCTGTTGCGAAACGCGCTCGCCGTGGAATCCAGCCATGGAATAGTCGTTTTCATTCAGCGCGATAGAAATATTTATTCATGTGAATTATCGGCAAAAAGCCGATCCATTCGCTGGCCGATCTGTTGCTGCACTTCGGCGACCGGCACGCTCGCATCGATCACCGCGATGCGCGACGGTGCCGCACGGGCCAGTTCGAGGTAAGCCTCACGCACCCGCGCGTAGAAATCGCAGCCCTCGCTGTCGAGCCGGTCCGCACTGCCGCGCGAATGAGCACGCTGCCGCCCGGTCTCGGCCGGCACGTCGAGCAGTATCGTGAGGTCCGGTTCGAGCCCCTGCTGGACCCATGCGGCGAGGTGCTCGACCGTTGCGGCGCCCAGCTCGCGCCCTGCGCCCTGATAGGCGCGACTCGCGTCCGTGAAACGGTCGCAAACCACCCAGGTGCCCGCGTCGAGCGCCGGCCGGATTGCGTTCTCGAGGTGCAGGGAACGGGCCGCAAAAAACAGCAGCAGCTCGGCGATCGCCGGCACCGGTTCGTGGCCATGATCGAGCAGCAGCTCCCGGATTCGCTCGGCCATCGGCGTGCCGCCCGGCTCGCGCGTGGTGAGGACGTCGATGCCGCGCCCGCGGATCAGGCGCGCCAGGTAGTCGATGTTCGTCGACTTGCCGCTGCCTTCGATGCCCTCGACGGTGATAAAGCGCCCCCGCCCACTCACTGCGACTGCCGCCCGTTGCGCTGCGCGCGCTGGCGCGCGAGGTATTCCTGCACGGCCGCATCGTGTTCGGCCTTGGTTGCGGAAAACTTGTGGCTGCCGTCGCCGAGCCCGGTTGCAACGAAATACAGCGACGTTCCGTCGGCGGGATTCAGGGCCGCCTCGATCGCTGCACGTCCCGGCAATGCGATCGGTGTGGGCGGCAGCCCGCCGCGGGTATAGGTGTTGTACGGCGTGTCGGTCCGCAAATGGGCCCGCGTCAGGTTGCCGTCGAAGGCCTCGCCGATGCCGTAGATGACGGTCGGATCGGTCTGCAGGCGCATGCCCTGCTGCAGGCGACGGACGAACACGCCGGCGATCATCGGTCGTTCGGCCGCGAGCGCGGTCTCCTTCTCGATGATCGAGGCGAGTATCAGCGCCTCGTACGGCGTCGCGATCGGCAGCCCGGCGGTGCGGTTCTGCCAAGCCTCGTCGAGCGTTTGCTGCAGCAGCTCGTAAGCCTGGCGGAGGATCTGGCGGTCGGTCGTGCCGCGCGGAAAGCGATAGGTTTCCGGCAGGAACAGACCTTCAGGGTGGCCGGATTCGGCGCCGAGCGTTTCGAGCAGCGACGGCCAGTCCTCGTACTCGAGCGTCGACTCGACCAGCGGTTCTCGCGACAGCGCCGCAAGCAGCTCGCGGAATGTCCAGCCCGGCACGATCGTAAAGGAGTGGAGCCGAACCGCGCCGCTCGTGAAGTCCTCGAGCAGGGTCCGCGGCGTGCTGCCCGTTTCGATCAGGTATTCACCGGCATGTACCTTGCCGGCACGATCCGTCAGGCGTGCATACCAGCGCAGGTACCCGGGGCGATCCACGATCCCCTGGTCCGCAAGCGCGTCGCTGACGTGGCGAAACGACGCCCCCGGTTCGATCGTGAAGACGACACCGGCCTCCGGCACCGCCAGCGGCGCATCCAGGAATCGATTGAAGTGCACCACGGCGAGCGCCGCGAGCACGGCGAACATCGCTATCGAGGCCGCAAGGATGACGCCGACACGCTTCATGCGACCAGTATATGGCAGCGGTACACGATTAGAAGCGAGCGCCCGGCGGAAAAGGCGGGTTCGCGCTACTCGAACGCGCGGAAGACGAGGCTCGCGTTGGTACCGCCGAAGCCGAACGAATTGGAGATCACCGTGCGCACGGGCGCCTCACGAGCCGTATGCGGTACGTAATCGAGGTCGCACTCGGGGTCGGGGTTGTCGAGATTGATCGTCGGCGGGATCACCTGGTCGCGAATCGCGAGCACCGAGAAAATCGCCTCGACGGCACCGGCCGCACCCAGCAGGTGACCGGTGCAGGACTTCGTCGAGCTGACTGCGAGCGTCTTCGCCGCGTCGCCGAATGCACGCTTGATGGCGTAGGTTTCACCCTTGTCGCCGACGGGCGTCGAGGTGCCGTGCGCGTTCAGGTAGTCGATGTCCGATGGGGCGAGGCCGGCGTCTTCGATAGCGGCGGTCATGCATTTGCGTGCGCCCTCGCCGTCTTCCGGCGGCGACGTGATGTGGAAAGCATCGCCGCTCATGCCGAAACCGATCATCTCGGCGTAGATCTTCGCGCCACGCGCCTTTGCATGCTCGAGTTCCTCGAGCACCAGGCAGCCGGCGCCATTGCTCAATACGAACCCGTCGCGTTCCGCGTCGAACGGCCGGCTCGCCGCCGGCGGATCGTCATTGCGCGTCGTCATCGCGCGGGCCGAACAGAAACCGCCAAGTGCGAGCGGCGTGGTCGCGAACTCGGAACCGCCGGCCAGCATGATGTCCGCGTCCCCGTGCTCGATCGAGCGGGCCGCGATGCCGATGCTGTGAGTGGACGTCGCGCAGGCGGTGACGATTGACAGATTCGGTCCGGTCATGCCGTACATGATGCTGACGTTGCCGGAGGTCATGTTGATGATGCTGCCCGGAATGAAAAACGGCGAGATCTTGCGCGCGCCGCCGGACAGGAACTTGTTGTGGTTGTCTTCGATGGTCGCGAGCCCGCCGATGCCCGCCCCCATCGCAACGCCAATGCGGTGACCATTCTCGTCGGTGACCTCGATACCGGCATCTGCGACCGCGTCGACGCAGGATGCGATGCCGTAGTGCATGAAGACATCCATGCGCCGCGCATCGCGTGGCGAAATGTATTTCGCAACGTCGAAATCCCTGATCGTGCCGGCAATGCGAGTAGCGAAACTGCTCGCATCGAACTCGTCGATCGCACGAATGCCGGAACGGCCCTCGCAAATGTTCTGCCAGGCCGAATCGATCGTGTTTCCGACCGGGGAGATGATCCCCATGCCGGTGACTACGACGCGTCGAGTGGTCAAGGGTGTATCCGGAATCGAGTGGCGGAACCGCCGGTATGAACAGATCGGGCGACCCGGGCGGCGCCGTCAGGCGCCGCGCGATCGGCGATCAGGACTCGCTTTGTTTGGCGTTGATAAAATCGATCGCCTGTTGCACGGTCGTGATTTTTTCGGCCTCTTCGTCCGGAATCTCAGTCTCGAATTCTTCCTCGAGCGCCATGACGAGTTCCACGGTGTCGAGGGAATCGG
>CALKYK010000584.1 GCA_938003715.1 uncultured Gammaproteobacteria bacterium | reverse complement strand
GCACTTCCTGGTGGGCCTGATCGCGATCGAGCTGAAGCAGACATGGACCGCCGTCAGTGCGTTCGGCTCGGTCACGACGCTTAAGCCGGATCACGGCGCCGCGTGGGCCAACCTCGCCCGGCTGTTCATGCTGGCCGGCCAGCCGGCGCGAGCGGACAAGGCACTGGAGAACGCGGTAAAGCACAACGACGGCAACCCGGTCGTGCTCGACCTGATCGGCGCGGTGCACGGCCTGCTCGGTGACCAGCAGGAAGCCGGGCGCTGGATCGCGAAAGCGCTGGACAAGTTGCCGGACAGCGTGCCCTTCCTCGTCAACCGTGCCAACAACCACATGTTCCTCGGCGAGCTGGACGAAGCGGAGGCGGTATTGCGGAAGTCGCTGCAACTGCAGCCCGGCAACGCCAACGCGCACTGGCTGCTCTCCAACCTGCGCAAGGCGACCGACCGCGAGCACGTCGGCGTTCTGCAGCGGCTCGTCGAGCAGGAAGGCCGCAACCCGCGCGCGCTCGCGTTCCTTTATTACGGGCTGGGCAAGGAGCTCGAGGATCTCGAAGACTGGGACGCCGCATTCGACGCGTTTGCGAGGGGTGCCGCCGCACGCCGCAGCACGATCGAGTTCGACGAGGCATCCGAGGTCGAAATGTACGACGCTTTTGCCGCGACGTTCACGAACGACTGGATGCAAAGCCCAGGCAAAGGTCACGACGACCCGTCGCCGATATTCGTCGTCGGCCAGCCGCGCAGCGGCACGACGCTGGTAGAACGAATCATCACCAGCCACTCGCAGGTATATTCCGCGGGCGAATTGAAGCAGTTTGGCACCTGCGTGCGCCGCCTTGCGGATTACCGAGAACCGCGCCGGCATTCGGCCAAACTCGCCGAGATGGCGTCGACGATCGACGTGCAGAAGCTCGGCGGCGCATACATCACGATGACGAAAACGGTCCGCGGCGACCTGCCGAGGTTCGTCGACAAGCTGCCGCCGAATTATCTCTACCTGCCGCTGATCCTGAAGGCCTTGCCGAAGGCGAAAGTCGTGCACCTGACACGCAACCCGATGGACGCGTGCTTTGCGAGTTTCAAGCAGCTTTTTGCCGACGCCTACCTGCATTCCTACGACCAGGCGGAAATGGCGCGGCACCACGCACGCTACTACCACCTGATGTCCACCTGGCGGGAGCGATTCGGCGAGCGCTTTTTCGACATCTCGTACGAGGCGACGACCAGCGACCTGGAGCCGAACGCTCGGGCACTGATCGAGTTCCTGGAACTGCCCTGGGAAGACGCCTGCCTGGATTTCCACCGGCAGAAAGCCGCGGTAACGACGGCCAGCGCGGTGCAGGTGCGCGAGCCGGTGCATACGCGTTCGATCGGCCGCTGGCGTCGTTACGAAGAGCAGCTGGCCACGATGCGGCAAACGCTCGAGACCGAGGGCGTGCCGGTCTGATTGCAAAGCCCATCGGCCGGGCGTAGCCTAGCTCCCACGGTCCGGAATCCGGCCGAAATCCTGCAAGCCGCTTGCACTGGAGGGGGACATGGCAAGTCGTGAAGCGCAGCTCGTACCCGTTCACCTGGATCAATTACAGCCGCGGCGCACCGCACTGGCGCAGGCCGTCTCGACGGCGCTGATTGCCGGCGTTGCGGCGGGGCCGCTGCTCGCGCAGGAGCGCGTGCTGGAAGAAGTCATCGTGACCGCGACCAAGCGCGCCGAGTCGGTGATGGACGTGCCGCTGGCGATCACCGCGATGTCCGGCGAGGCGATCCGCGAGGTCAACCTGAACGACATCAAGGACCTGATCTCCTTCACGCCCGGCATTTCCGGCAACAGCAAGGACAGCTTCCTCGACTTCGTCAGCGTACGCGGCATACGCACGATCGATTTCGGCAACGGCGGCGATCCGTCGGTCAGCCTGTACAAGAACGGCCTGTACCAGGGACGCAACGGCTCCGCGGTGTCCAGCCTCTACGACATCGATCGCGCGGAGATCCTGCGCGGACCGCAGGGGTTCCTTTTCGGCAGGAACTCGGTCAGCGGCGCGATGAACATCATTACGGCCAAGCCGGACCTGACCGGCACGAGCGGCTTCGTCGAGCTCGACGTGGGCGAGCGTGGCGTGTTCGTATTCGAAGGTGCGCTGAACCTGCCCGCCAGCGAGAACTTCGGCGTGCGTCTCGCCGGCTACCACTCGGAAGAGGACGGCTACGTGCCGAACCTGGCCGGCGGCCCGGACCTGATTTTCCACGAGAAACAGGCTGTGCGCCTGACCGGCCGCTACCAGACGGACCGTATTACCGCCGACCTGATGCTGGAGTACGAGGACCGGAACCAGTTCGGCACCGTGTACCGTCAGACGGGTCTCGGTAACGCCTACGTCGTCCACCACACGCGTATCAACGGTGGCGTGCCGCCGGCGGTCTCTCCGGACGGGCGCACCGTCAACAACGACAATTCGTTGCCGCCCAGGGACGACTCCGAAATCTTCTCGACCGGCCTGCAAATCGATTTCGACATGGACAACGCGACGTTCACGTCGATCACCGGGTTCAAGGATCACGACTACGCTTACGTCGAGGACTTCGACGGCTCGCCGCTGCTGCTCTTCAACTACGGGCAGGAACAAACGGGCGATTACTTCGAGCAGGAGTTCCGGCTCACCTCGAACAATGACGGGCCACTGAGTTGGTATGCCGGCGCATCTTTTTACCGCGAGAACATCGATACGATTTTCCTCGGGCAGCAGGAGGAAGACGCGTACTGCCTGGGCTACTGGTACAACACCTGCCAGGACATGTTCGACTACTACAACTATCTCGACGCCTACAACGGCAACACCTATTACGCAGACTACATACTCAATTACTACTTCGGCAGTACCACCTGGACGCCGTCTGCGACGGGATTGATCAACGACCGCAACCGCGTCATCGGCAAGTACCAGGGCTATTCGGCCTACGTCGACCTGAGCTACGCGTTCAACGAGTCATTCGACGTCAGCGTCGGAGTACGCTACACGTACGACGAGAAGGACTTTTCGCAGGAGGTGCTGCCGGACCCGGGCAACTCGCTGCTCAACTTCAAAGTGCAGACCGGCTTCTCTACGCCGAACGGTCCGGTGCGCGACAAGCAGGACTGGGACGAGGTCACCTGGCGCGTGGTCGCGAACTGGCAGGCGAACGACGATGCGCTGTTTTTCGGCAGCATCACTACGGGGTACAAACCCGGCGGCTTCGGCAGCTTCAACGTGGAGGGCCCGTCGTGCGCGAACTTCGTCTGGGGGCTATGCGTTGCGTTGCCCGGCGTCGACCGGCCCGGCGACTTCGGGCCCGAAACCGTCATTTCCTACGAAGTCGGGTTCAAGGGCACGTTCATGGAGGGGCGGACACAGGTGGCGGCAACGGCGTTCCTGTACGACTACGAGGACCTGCAGGCGATCTTCACCGAGGGCCCGCGCGTCATCGTCGACAACGTCGGCCAGGTCGACGGCACCGGCGTCGAGGTCGAGGTGAATACCGCGCTCACCGAATACGTCGACCTGCGGCTCGGCGCATCGTGGTTCGATTCCGAGGCGGTCAACGTGCAGGCGTTCTGCGGCGCAGGCGAGGAGCTCACGGGTTCTGCGGATGCCTGCGAAGGCAACTCGATCCCCTGGGCACCGGAGTACACCGCGTTCGCGGTATTGAACGTGAACTACCCGCTGCAGAACGGCGAGGTGTTCGGCAATATCGCCTGGTCGTGGGAAGACGACTACCGCGGCGACTGGCCCGACCCGAGCCTGATCTTCCAGCGCATCGCGGCGCTCAACCAGACTGACATCAACCTGGGATACCGCACCGATACCTGGCGCGTCAGCGCGTACCTCGAAAACGTATTCGACGGCATCTGGTACGACGGCAATTACGCGGATGACCCGAGCGCGATCAACATTTTCACGCAGCACACGTTCGGCCCGTCGCGACCGAGAACGGCAGGAGTACGCTTCAGCTACGAATTCTAGTCCCGGGGCCGGGACGGCCAGCGACTGACCCATGGCCAGCTCGAGGGTCGCGTGGGGTTCACGCATCGGCATCATTCTCGCGGTGTCAGGATCCGCCGTCGGGCTCGGCAATTTCCTGCGCTTTCCCGGTAACGCGGCCGAGAACGGCGGCGGCGCATTCCTGATCCCCTACTTCATCGCCTTCCTGCTGCTCGGCATTCCGATCGGCTGGGCCGAGTGGACGATGGGCCGCTACGGCGGGCGAAAGGGCATGCACTCGGCGCCCGCGATCATCGGTCTCTGGGGCCGCGGGCCGGTCGCCCGTTACCTCGGTTCCTTCGGCGTGCTCGTGCCGCTGGTCGTTTACTTCTACTACGTTATCGTCGAATCCTGGTGCCTGTCGTACGCGTGGGACTACGCGAGCGGAGGACTCGGCATCACCGCCGACGAACCTGTCGCGCAACAGGTGGCGGAGTCCGGCGCCTACTTCAGCGAGTCCACCGGCAGCAACGTCGACGGGTTCTTCGTTCCGGGCGGCGTGCACCGGGCGGTCATCTTCTGGGGCATCGCGTTCGCGATCAACCTCTGGTTCCTGTACCGGGGCCTTTCGCGCGGCATCGAGGCGTTTTGTCGCTGGGCAATGCCGGCGATGGGCGTCTGCGCCGTGATCGTGCTGGTCCGGGTGCTGACCCTGGGGACGCCAGACCCGTCGCTGCCCGAGCAGAACGTCGCGGCGGGCCTCAATTTCATGTGGAACCCCGATTTCGGCGCGCTGACCGACTTCAGGACCTGGCTGGCGGCAACCGGGCAGATCTTCTTCAGCCTCTCGGTGGTCGCCGTCGTCATCATCAACTACGCGTCCTACCTGCAAAGAGACGACGATGTCGTGCTGTCGTCCATGACGTCGTCGGCTACGAACGAGTTTTTCGAGGTTGTGTTCGGCGGCATGATCACGCTGACCGCCGCCGTCGTGTTCCTCGGCATCGCGGCCACCCAGGCCAACATGGGCGGCACGTTCAGCGCGGGATTCGTTGCGTTGCCGGTGGTGTTCGCAAAAATGCCGCTGGGCAACTTTTTCGGCACGGTGTGGTTCTTCATGCTTTTCCTTGCCGCGATTACCAGTTCGCTGTCGATGCTGCAGCCGGTGAAAGCCTTTTTCGAAGAAGCGCTCGGCATTTCGCACAAGGCGGCTACGCTCCTGCTCGTCGCGATTAGCATCGCCGGCAACCTGTTCGTGCTGTGGTTCAGCAGGGGTCTGGTCGTACTCGATACGCTGGACTTCTGGATCGGCACGTTCATGATCTTCGTGGTCGCCGGCACGCAGATCGTCTGCTTCGCCTGGGTATTCGGGGTCGACAAGGGCCTGGCCGAGGCGCATCGAGGCGCCGACTTCCGCATCCCGGGCATCTATCGATTCATCATCAAGTACGTGTCGCCGACCTACCTGCTCGTCATCTTCTTTGGCTTTTGCTGGTACAACCTGCCACCCTACGTGGCTTCGGTGCTCGGCGATCCTGCGACCGGGCAGCCGGCAGACCGTGCCGTGATCTACGCCTGGATCGTCATTCTCGCGACGATTGCCATGCTGATGACTGTCACCGCAATCGGCACGCGCCGCTGGCGTGCCACAGGGCTCGACGTCGACGGCCGCGGACCACGGGCAAGCGCGACGAACGAGAGGCCAGGCCAATGACGGTGCTGGCAGTCATTTTCATGCTCGTATCGCTGGTTTCGGTCATCGTGCTCGCGGCCTGGTGTTACTACCAGGTCTTGAAACGCCGGGAGTGACCGCGCCGCAAGGAACGGGGCGCGTTCCACATACGAATTCCGTAATATCCGTAATCCGCTCGCGACCGATCGTGCAGGAAAGCTCCGATGTACAGCGCATCATTTATCTTCAAGCCGGGTGAATACGATGACGAGTTTCATCGTCTTAACGGCCTCATTGACCAGGCTGCGAAAGCAACCGACGGTTATATCGGCGCGGAGACCTGGCGCTCCGCCGACGGCAAAACGCTCAATGCCATGTATTACTGGGAGTCGTTGGAGGCGCTGCAGTCTTTTTCGCGAAACCCGAACCACCTCGAGGCCAAGAAACAGTATTCGCGCTGGTATGACGGCTATCACATCGTCGTCGCGGAGGTCATACGCTCCTACGGCGACGATACGATCCCGCATTTCACGCCAAACGACCGCGGGATGCGCAAATGATTCAGAGCGGCAGGCCGACGTAGTTCTCGGCGATGCTTTTCTGTGCCGCTTCACTCGACGCGATGTACTCGAGCTCGGCTATCTGCATTCGGCGCTCGAACGGCCCGTCGTCCGGGAAGCGGTGCATCAGCTTCGTCAGCTGCCAGGAGAAACGCTCCGCTTTCCACACGCGGGCCAGCGCGCGGTCTGAATAGCCCTCCAGCGCATCGCTGCTGCCGCTCTTGAAAAATCTCATCAGCGCATCCGAAAGGTACGCCACGTCGGATGCGGCCAGGTTCAGCCCTTTCGCACCGGTGGGCGGCACGATGTGCGCGGCGTCTCCGGCGAGAAACAGGCTGCCATGGTGCATCGGCTCGAATACGTAAGAGCGCAGCGGCGCGATGGACTTTTCAAGTGCCGTGCCCCGCGTGATGTGCGGCGCAACCTCTTCGCCGAGACGGGTTTCCAGCTCGTCCCACAACCGTTCGTCCGGCCACGCGTCGAGCTTCTCGTCGATCGGCACCTGCACGTAGTAGCGGCTGCGGGTCATCGATCGCATTGAGGCCAGCGCGAAGCCGCGCTCGTGGTTGGCGTAGATCAGCTCGTGGTTGCACGGCGGCACGTCGGCCAGTATGCCGAGCCAGCCGAACGGGTAGACACGCTCGTAGTGCGTGCCGATCGCCTCGGGAATCGCCTTGCGCGACGGGCCGTGATAGCCGTCGCAACCGGCGATGAAGCGCGCGTCGATGCGCTCCTGTTTGCCGTCGCGCCCGAAGGTCACGTACGGCGCTTCGGTATCTACGTCGTGCAACGCGACATCCGACGCCTGCCAGAGAATGTCCAGTCCGCGCTCTGCCGCCGCTGCGATCAGGTCGCGCGTGACCTCGGTCTGTCCGTACACCATTACCGGCCGGCCGGTGTGTTTGACGACGTCGATGCGAATCAGCCTGCCGCCGTCGGCCAGGTTGAAGCCGTCGTGCGGCAGGCCCTCTTTCTTCATTCGCGCGTCGAGGCCGAGGCGCTCGAGAATATTGGTCGTCGTGTCCTCGAGCACGCCGGCGCGGATTCGTCCCTCGACGTGGTCCCTGCTCTGGCGCTCGACGATGACGGCTTCGACACCAGCCTGCCGAAGCAGGTGCCCGAGCATCAGGCCTGCGGGTCCGGAGCCGATGATGGCGACCTCTGTTTTCATGCCGGCGCGAATCCGCCTCCGTGATCAGGAGACCAGCGACTTCTCGAGCTCGTGCAGCGTTTCATAGCACGCAAAGACGCTCGCTATACTCGATCGGGATTCCCGGCCATCGGCAATCGCTGCGAAGAACTCGCGGTCCTGGTTTTCGATACCGTTCATGGATGCAGCAACGTTCGACACGTCGATCGGGTTCTCGTAACCGTCGACGAGATCATCATATCGAGCGATATAGGTGCCGTTGTCGCAGATGTAGCGGAAGAACGTGCCGAGCGGGCCGTCGTTGTTGAAGGACAGCGACAACGTGCACAGGATGCCGCTTTCCGTCTTCAGCTGGATGGACATGTCCATCGCGATGCCGAGCTCCGGATGCTTGGGACCCTGCATCGCGCTTCGCGCAACGACTTTCTCGCCGGTCTGGTACTGGAACAGGTCGACCGTGTGCGCGGCATGGTGCCACAGCAGGTGATCCGTCCACGAGCGTGGCTCGCCTTCGGCGTTCAGGTTCGTGCGGCGGAAGAAGTAGGTCTGCACGTCCATCTGCTGGATCGTCAGCTCACCCGCCGAGATCCTGTCGTGCACCCACTGGTGCGACGGGTTGAAGCGCCGCGTGTGTCCGACCTGGCAGACGAGCCCGGTCTCCTTCTGCTTTTCTAATACGGCTTTCGCATCGGCGAGCGAGTCCGCAACGGGAATCTCGACTTCGACATGCTTGCCTGCGTCCATGCACTGGATAGCCTGCGCGGCGTGCATCTGCGTCGGCGTGGCGAGGATTGCGGCGTCGACGTCCCGCAGCGCCAGTGCATCGTCCAGGCTCGTCAGCGCATGCTCTACGCCGTACTGGTCGGCTACCTTTTTCGCCAGTTCCGGCACCGAGTCTACGACGCCGACGACGTCCACGCCGTCGATCTTCGCGATGCCGTCGAGGTGCTTGCGCCCGAACGCCCCGGCGCCTGCAACGATTGCTTTCATCATGCTCTCCGCTATTTCGAATTTTCGAGTATCAGGTGACCGACCGCCGTGTTCGATGCCGGTACGTGGTAGAAGCGATGCCGCTCGTTGACCCTGTCGTCGAGCGCGCCGCGCATGATCAGCCACATCACGAGTTCGACGCCTTCCGACCCGGCTTCGCGCATGTATTCGACGTGCGACATTTCCGCCAGCGCCTCGGGCTCGGCGACCAGCCTGTCGAGGAAACGCTGATCGAACTCCTTGTTTATGAGCCCTGCGCGGGGGCCCTGCAGCTGGTGGCTCATGCCGCCCGTGCCCCAGATCTGCACATTCAGGTCTTCGTCAAAGCTTTCGACCGCGCGCCGGATCGCCTTGCCCAGGTTGTAGCAGCGCCGGCCCGACGGCGGCGGATAGACGACGACGTTGACCGCAAAGGGAATCACTTTCACCGGCCAGGCGTCGGGTTGTCCGTACATCAGCGACAGCGGCACCGTCAGTCCGTGGTCCACGTCCATCTCGTTGATGATCGTCAGGTCGAAATCGTCCTGGATGACCGAGTGCGCAATGTGCCAGGCGAGATCCGGATGGCCGACCACGTCGGGTACCGGGCGCGGGCCCGAGCGCAGGCCGGGGACGCGGAAGTGGTCGCGGCGGGCGAGGATGTA
>CALKYK010000583.1 GCA_938003715.1 uncultured Gammaproteobacteria bacterium | reverse complement strand
CGACAAGAAGACACTCGAGTCGATTACCTCGAGCGCGACCGCCTCGGATGCCGAAAAAGCAGTCGCCAGGGCCATTGCGAACATCGAGCACAAGGTGAACGATGCCGACCGGGAAGAGCTCGAGGCCATTGCCGACGATGAATCGGTGCCCGGCGACCTGCGGGACCTCGCCTATATCGTTGCCGAGCTGAATCACACCGCGAGCGAATCGGCGAAGGCAGAGCTGGCCCAAATCGCGGGGTTGGACGAGTAATAGATCCGGTGTTGCGCCGCCGGCCGGCTGCCGGCGGCGCACCGATCGGTTATAGTAACGACGTCACAGGGGTGGTCACGACGACCTGAGACCCCGCGTGCGTCAGAACGATGTGCCGACGGGGAACCCTCAGAACCTGATCCGGGTAATGCCGGCGTAGGAAGGAGATGTCCCGATGCCTTTCCACCGATACCCGCGGCGTGCGCTGAGGTTCGCTGCGGCTTTCGTTTCATTCGCGACCTTGCCGGTTGCCGCGCAGGAGATGCTCGAGGAAATCGTCGTCACGGCCGATTTTCGCGAGCGCGCACTGGCGGACGTGCCCGCGAGCATCAGCGTGCTCGACGGCGAAGAAATTGCAGGCACAGCGACGCAGCATTTCGAGGAGCTGGTTTTTGCCGCGCCGAACGTCAACTGGTCCGGCGACGGGCACCGTGCGCGCTACTTCCAGATTCGCGGCGTGGGTGAACTCGAGCAATACGAGGGAGCGCCGAATCCGTCCATCGGGTTCCTGATCGATGACATCGACTTCAGCGGTATCGGAACGATCGCGACGCTGTTCGACGTCGAGCGCATCGAGGTGCTGCGCGGTCCGCAGGGGAGCCGCTACGGCGCCAATGCCCTCGGCGGCCTGATTTACGTCCAGAGCACCGAGCCGACGGAGGAACCGAGCGCGAGCGTCCGGCTGATTGCCGCGCAGGACGACGCGCTTGCCGGCGGCATCGCGATCGGCGGCCCGCTCGCGCGCGGCGGCAACGCCCGTTACCGGGTCAGCGCGCAGCACTTCGAAGCGAACGGTTTTCGCGATAACGCGTGGCTGGATCGCGACGACACGAACGGCCGACAGGAAACGACCGTGCGCGGAAAAGTCGCGTGGGATGCGGGCGACAGCTGGTCGTTCCGGCTCGCGCTGCTGCACGCAAACATCGACAACGGCTATGACGCTTTCGCGATCGACAACAGCCTGACCATGCTGTCCGACGAGCCCGGGCGCGACGCGCAGCGCAGTACCGGCGCATCGCTGCGCGCCGATCGTGACGGCGCGATCACGCTCACGTCGCTGACCACGGTCGCCGATTCGGCCATCGACTTCGGTTTCGATGCCGACTGGGGCAATCCCGATGCCTGGGCTCCGTTCACGTACGACTTCGTCGTCGGCAATGCGCGCACGCGGCGCACGTTCAGCCAGGAACTGCGCCTGTCGTCGAACGACACCGACGACGATGCCGACTGGATTGCAGGTCTGTACGCATTGCGGCTCGAAGACGACCTGGACGCCGTCACGGCAGGTGTATACACCGACCCCGATCCGCAGTCCGGCTTCACGTTTACGGTCGACGACCGCTTCTCGGGCCGTTACGACGCCACCAGCCTCGCGCTGTTCGGCCAGCTCGGGCTGCCGGCGGGCGAGAACGGGCGGCTGAGTTTCGGCGCGAGGGTCGAGAATCGCAGCGTTCGCTACTCGAATTCGACCGGGCTGGCTCTGTCACCCGGAGAGACGATGCTCGGTGGCGAACTGGCCTATACCCACCGCATGGCCGAGTCGACGACCGCCTACCTGTCGCTCGCGCGCGGCTTCAAAGCCGGCGGCTTCAACCTGGGCGCCGGCGTTCCGGCCGAAAGGCGCGATTTCAAGGCGGAATCGCTGTGGAACCTCGAAGCCGGAATTCGTTCGAGCCGGTTCGACGGCCGCATGCTGTTCGACGTCGTTCTGTTCCTGAGCGAGCGACGCGACCAGCAGGTGCGAACGTCGTTCCAGCTGGTGCCGAACGACCCCGCATCGTTCGTTTTCTTTACCGACAATGCCGAGGAGGGCCGCACGCTCGGCCTCGAATCTGAACTGACGTGGGCGCCGTCGGAATCCTGGTCGTGGTTCGCGACGGTCGGGCTGCTGGACGCCGAGATTCGCGAGTTCGGCACGCCGGAAGTCGACCTGGACGGCCGCGACCAGGCGCATGCGCCGGGATACACGGCATCGGTCGGCGGCACCTATCGGCATCCAGGCGGTTTCTTCGCCCGGGTCGACCTGAATGCGCGCGACGCGTTCTATTTCGACTACAGCCATGACCAGCGTTCCGAAGCCTATGAACTCGTCAACCTGCGCGTCGGGTACGAAAGCGAGCGCTGGACGATACAGGCCTGGGCGCGAAATCTGTTCGACGAACGATACGCTGTGCGCGGATTCTTTTTCGGCAACGAGCCGCCGGCATTTCCCGAAACGCTTTACATCCGGCAGGGCGATCCACGCCAGGTCGGGCTCACTTTCGACATGAGGTTATTCTGATGCGCGTCGCCGTCGACCTGAGCCTCTATCCGCTCGACGAAGATTTCATTCCGCCCATTCTCGACGTCATCGAACGCCTGAACACGTACGACGGCATCGAGGTGACAACGAACCCGATGAGCACGCAGCTGCGCGGCGAATACGACGACGTCATGGCGGCGCTGACGAAGGAAATGCGGCAGACGTTCGAATCCGTGCCGCACGCCGTTTTCGCAATGCGCATACTGAACAACCCGGTTGCCGGATAAATTGTCGACATCGTCCCTCTTCGGCCGCGCCTGGGAGCAGCTCGCGGCGTTCTCCGGCATCGAGGTCGCGGCCGTACTGCTGGCGGTGGCATACCTGCTGCTCGCCATTCGCCAGAACATCTGGTGCTGGTACTGCGCCGGTGCAAGCACGGCCCTCTACGTCGGCATCTACTTCGACGCCAGGCTGTACATGGAATCCGCCCTGAACGTGTTCTACTTCGCCATGGCCGTGTACGGCTGGTGGACCTGGCGGCACGGTGGTGAGGACCGGCAAAGCGCACTGCCGGTCAGTTCCTGGCGCCTGCAACGGCACATCGTTGCCGTCTTCGTCGTAGTCGCCGTGTCGGCCGGTAGCGGCTACCTGCTGCAGCGCTACACGGACGCCGCGTTTCCCTACGTCGATTCGGCAACCACATTTGGCGCGGTCTGGGCCACCTGGCTGATTGCGCGCAAGGTTCTCGAGAACTGGTGGTACTGGCTCGTGATCGACGTCGTGTCCGTCTTCATCTACTGGTCGCGCGGGCTCGAGCTGACCGCGCTGCTGTTCGTCGTGTACGTCGTCATGATCCCGTTCGGCCTGGTCAGCTGGACACGCTCGCTGCGCCGGCAGCAATCCGTGCCGGCATGACGCCACCTTCTACCGTTCGCGAAGCGATCGAACGGGTTCCCGGCTGGGAAGGGGAGGAGGTCGGTACCAGTGCGCTACCGGGCGGAACCCGCAACCGCTCATGGCTCGTCAACGCACCCGACGGCCGTTTCGTGCTGCGCCTTGGCGGTGAGGCGCCGGCGGTCGGCGTCGACGCTTCGCGTGAACTGCGGGTCCACCACGCCGCGCACGACGCCGG
Source organism: uncultured Gammaproteobacteria bacterium (assembly GCA_938003715.1). Classification (GTDB taxonomy): domain Bacteria; phylum Pseudomonadota; class Gammaproteobacteria; order Steroidobacterales; family Woeseiaceae; genus SZUA-117. Next base: position 4,585 of record CALKYK010000583.1, on the reverse strand, counting down.
GATCGCACCGGCGATCCGGTTTGCCGACCCGGGCGCCGGCGTTCTCGTGACCGCATACGTCGATGCGCGCCGCTGGCACGCCGACGATCTCGAATGTCCACAGAACGTCCGATCTGTGGCGAATCTGCTCCGACGCGTACACGCGCTGCCACCGACCGGCGCCATGTTCGAGGCGGCGGACTATGCGAGGACCTACGAAAGCGGCCTTACCCTGCATGCGGAGCTGCGAAAGGACGCCGCGCTGTGCGCATCGATCGTGACATCTGCGCCGCCGCCCGTGTCGATACGCTGCTGTCACAATGACGTCGTCGCGGCGAACCTGCTCGGCGATTCGCCGCAGCTCATCGACTGGGAATACGCGGCGGACAACGATCCGTACTTCGATCTGGCCTCGCTGATCGGCTACCACGACCTGCCGGATTCCACGGCCAATTCCCTCCTGTCCGAGTACTCGGGATCGACTACCGCGGGACATCGCGAACAGCTTTCCGAGCGTCGGCGCGTCTATGACGCCCTGCAGTGGCTGTGGCTGGCAAACCGCATTGCCGATGCGCCGCGGGCAGCGGATGCTGACCGCCTGGCCGCGATACGCGCCAGGCTGCGCTGACTGCCGCTACCAGCGATTGCGCAGTTCGCGCAGTTTCAGGAACACCTCGCGAGGAGAGGGTTGCGCTGCGAGGTCGGGAAAATCCTCGCGCAGCCTGGCTATGACGCCCGGGCTCCCGAGGCGGAAGAACGTGTTGATCTCGCGCTCCATGCCGAGCGTCGTGACGAGCGCGTCGGCGGGATCCTGGTCCGCGTACTCCTCGCTCATGCGCCGTGCCATTTCATTGTCCGGCTCGCGGTCGAGCGTGAAGCCCAGGTTGTTCAGAAGATAATCGTGGCCCGGGAAGATTCGCGTGTCGTCCGGCAGTTTTTCGAGCTGGTTCGCAAACGTTTCGTACAACTCCTCCGGGTGCCCGCCGTTGTGGCAGTTGCCGGCGCCGGCGTTGAACAACGTATCGCCGCTGAACAGCGCCGGCTGGTCGGTATGCGAGAGCACGCAGATGTGGCTCATCGTATGGCCGGGCGTGTCCAGGCATTCGAGCTCCACGGTCTTGCCGACGCGGATCACATCGCCGGCGCCGACGCCGCGGTCCATGCCGGGAATGCGCCGTTTCGCATTCGCGTGCGCGATGACTTGCGCCCCGGTCGCCTTCACCATGCCCTTGTTGCCGCCGGTGTGATCGCCGTGTTCGTGCGTGTTCAGGATCTGCGTGATCGCGTAGCCGCGATCCCCGGCGACGGCCAGGCACTTCGGGTAGTCCAGCGGGTCGATCGCAAGCGCCTCCCCGGTCTCGGGGCAGGCGACCAGGTAGTTGAAATTCCGGTATGCATTTCCGGTCCAGATCTGTTCGACGATCATGCGGTGTACCTCGCTGCGGGCGCTCTTTTGTTCGGCTCCTGAACCCCTTATCCTTGCGCCGGTCCTATTGTGCAACATTCCGAACGTCGCGGAGACCTCTGCAATGAAATCGACCCCGGTACTCGCCGTATCGCTCATTTTGCTTGCCGCCTGCAACGGGTCCGGGCCGTCCGGCGGCGGAGACGACATGGACGCCAGAATTTTCGATATTCCCTACCTGATGCGCGACCTCGACAACGGTCTGCGGGTGATCGTCGTGCCGACCGATTATCCCGACATCGTGACGCTGCAGATTCCCGTGCAAACCGGCTCCCGCAACGAAGTCGAGCCCGGCAAGTCCGGTTTCGCACACTTCTTCGAGCACATGATGTTCCGCGGCACGGAAAAGTACCCGGCCGACGTCTATGCCGATGTCCTGAAAAAGGCGGGCGCCGACCAGAACGCCTACACCACCGACGACTACACGAATTACCACATTACCTTCACGAAGCCCGATCTCGAGAAGATGATCGAGGTCGAGGCCGATCGCTTCATGAACCTGAGCTACAGCGAAGCGGATTTCCGCACCGAAGCGCTGGCGGTCAAGGGCGAGTATCTGAAGAACTTCTCCGACCCGACGTCGCAGGCCTACGAGCGGCTCCGTGCACTGGCCTTCGACAAGCACACGTACGGGCATACGACGATGGGCTTCATCGAGGACATCGAGGCGATGCCCGATCAGCTCGAATACTCACGCGTCTTCTTCGACCGCTGGTACCGGCCCGAAAAGACCAGCGTCATCGTCGTCGGTGATGTCGACGCGGAAGAAACGTTCGCGATGGTCGAAAAATACTGGGGCGAATGGGAGCGCGGCGACTACACTGTCGACATACCCGAAGAGCCGGCGCCATCCGGCCCGATTTACGAGCACATGGAGTGGGAGGGCGAAACGCAGCCGTGGCTGCTGATTGCGTTCCGCGGCCCGGCGTACGACCCGACACAGAAAGACATGCCGGCGATGGACGTGCTGGCGTCGATCTATTTCTCCGATTCGTCGGACGTCTACCAGAAGCTCGTGCTGGAAGACCAGTCCGTCGACCAGCTGCTCACCTATTTTCCGGACCGCAAGGATCCTAACCTGCTGATGGTCTACGCGCGGCTGACGGACGAGGCACACGGTCCGGACGTCGAACGGGCGATCAACGAGACGCTGGTGGAAGCGCGCACGAAACTGATCGATGCGGACCTGGTTGAAAAGACCAAGTCGCGACTGCGCTACTCCTTCACCGCAGAACTCGACAACTCGCGCAGCATCGGCAGCGTGCTGGCGAGTTTCGTGCACTTCTCGCGCACGCCGGAAACGATCAACGAGGTCTACCGGACCTACGACGCGCTGACCGCGGAAGACATTCGCCGCTACGCGAACGAATATTTCACCGATGCGCGGCGCGTAACCGTATCGCTGTCGAACTCCCCTTCGATGGCGGGCGTCGACGGCATGTATGCCATCGATGAAAGGGTGGCGAGCATCGGTCTCGAACCGGCGGCGCCAGCTGCTTCGGACCAGGCTTCGGCGGCGCAAGCAGAAACCTTCTTCGCTGCCGGCGAGGCGGTGCGATCCCCCATCGTCCCCACACCACCGGCGTACTCGCCGCCCACCGCCGACTCGCTCGTTTTCCACACCGGCGCGGCCTACGACCCGCCGGGCAAAAAAGGTCTTGCAGCGCTGACGGCGGCGATGATTACCGACGGCGGTTCCGCGCGCTATTCGATCGAGGATATCAACGACGCGATGTATCCGATCGCCAGCGGTTTTACGGCCCAGGTCGACAAGGAAATGACCCGGCTCTCGGGACAGGTTCACAAGGACAATCTCGACACTTGGTACCGCTACGTGCGCAGCCAGCTCCTGAATCCCGGTTGGCGCGAGCAGGATTTCGAACGGGTCAGGACGCAGCTCGTGAACGCGATTCGTACCGGCCTAGTCGGCAACAACGACGAGGAGCTGGGCAAGGAAATGCTGTACAGCGAAATTTACGGCAAGGGTCATCCGTACGGAACCCTGAACCTCGGCCACAGTACCGACATCCGGAAGCTGACGATCGACGACGTCAAGCAGTTCTACGCCGATCACTATACGCCGCAAAATCTCACCGTCGGCCTGTCCGGCGGTTACCCGGAATCGTTTGCCGCGAGACTGGGCGACGACCTGCAGGCGTTACCGCGCGGCGCACGTGCCGGACTCGACGTGTCGCCGGCGCCGGCTATGGACAAGAGCCGCGCTACGATCGTCGAAAAGGAAACGCCGGCCGTCGCCGTGTCGTTGGGATTCCCGATCGACCTGCGCCGCGGCGATCCCGACTGGATCGCGCTGTGGCTCGCGCGCTCGTACCTGGGCGAACACCGCAGCACGAACAGCCACCTGTTCCAGCGCATTCGCGAAACGCGCGGCATGAATTACGGCGATTACGCCTACATCGAATACTTTCCGAGCGGCATGTTCCAGATGCGCCCGGATACCAATCTCGCTCGCCAGCAGCAGATCTTTCAGGTCTGGGTTCGTCCGCTGCGCAATAACAACGACGCGCATTTCGCTACGCGTACTGCAATGTTCGAACTCGACAAGCTGATCGAGGAGGGCATGAGCGAATCGGATTTCGAAGCGACGCGCGCGTACCTGTCGAAGTACGTCAGCCTGCTGACGGACGGGCAGACGCTGCAGCTCGGCTACGCGATCGACAGCCGCTACTACGGAATCGACGAGTTCTCGGAGTACGTGCGGGACGGCCTGAACCGGCTGACGCTGGCCGACGTCAATCGCGTTATTCGGGAAAACCTGAGAACGGACAACGTGCAATACGTCTTCGTCACTCGCGATGGCGAGGATCTGCGCGAGCGACTGGTCAGCGACCGGCCGTCACCGATTCGCTACGAAGCCGAGAAGCCCGAGACGCTGCTGGCCGAGGACCGGGAGATCGAGGCCATACCGCTCGGCCTCGATGCGGACTCGGTGCGGGTCGTGCCGGCCCGTGAGGTTTTCAGGTAGCGGCGGGCCGTTGCGCGGCATGCGCGCCGGCACGAAATGCCGCCGTTGCGTGTGCCCGGACGCCGCGATTGACAAGGTGGATCACGAAAGCCTGCAAAATACTTGAAAAGCCGAAGGTCGGATCGCAGCAGCCAACCGTCGTTTTGTTGTCGGAA
>CALKYK010000582.1 GCA_938003715.1 uncultured Gammaproteobacteria bacterium | reverse complement strand
GGTGCGGCCGGCGGGCTGGCGTCCCGGCACCGCGCGCGGCGCGGTCTGCGGCGGCTGCGGATCGGCCCCGGCCGTGCTCTCGTCGACGAACGGTGGGACGGTGGCGGCGGCGAATCGGCCGGGGGGCCGGGAAACGGCGCCCCGGCCCTTGATCGGGTCAGGCGGCATGGACGGAATCCGAACTGTATGTTTGTACAGTAGATGCCCGGCCGCCCGGCGTCAACCGCCGGCGCGCTGGCTCAATTCAGGACGCGATAGCCGCGGCCACGCATGCAGCGCTTGAAGACGGCCTGCTGCTCGCGGTCGCCGCGCAGGGTCGACCGGGTGGCGCCCCAGATCGCCCCGTAGCCGGCGCCGCGGTCCGCGTTGCCGCTGATCGAGCCTGCGGCGGCGCCGACGACGGCACCACCGGCCGCGCCCTTCGCGGTCGCCTTGCCGACCACGACCTGCTCGGCGTAGCTCTCGCAGTCTATCCAGTCGGACTCCATCGCGACCGGATCGACGCCTTTCATGTCGATAATCGGCTCCGGATGCGCGGCGCAGCCGCAAAGCGCCATGAGAACGATGCCCGGTGCGACCAGGCGGGAAATTCGACGCGTGTCAGTCATGGTGCCTCCATTGCCTGCCGCCCGACCGGCCCGGAATCCGGGCACGCCGGCGCGGCGACTTTGCGCAAGCCTCGATATTAGAACGCACGGCGCCGCCCGGGGTTGACCGGCGTCGAAAATTTTCGCGAAGCCTCTAGCCCGCGTTGTAGACGTGCACGTCCCGCTGCGGGAACGGGATCGAAATACCCTGCTCGTCGAACTTCTTCTTTATGGCCTCGGTGAGATCGAAGCGGACGCTCCAGTAGTCCGCCGTGTTCACCCACGGCCTGACGACGAAATTGACGCTGGAATCCGCGAGTTCCGAAACCGCGATGACGCAGGGCGGATCGTCGAGGATGCGCTCGTCTGCATCGATGAGCCCCTGGATCGATTCACGCACCTTGTCGAGATCGTCGCTGTAGCCGACGCCGACGACCAGGTCGATGCGGCGCGTTTCGTTCGCTGAATAGTTCGTGATCACGCTGTTCATGATCTGCCCGTTCGGCACGACGATCTGCTTGTTGTCGCCGGTCTTCAGCACCGTGGTCAGGATCTGCACCTGCAGCACGGTGCCGGCAATGCCGGCCGCCTCGATCCAGTCCCCGACCCGGTACGGCCGGAACAGAACGATCAGCACGCCGGCAGCGAAGTTCGACAGCGAGCCCTGCAGCGCGAGACCGACGGCGAGGCCCGCGGCGCCCATTACCGCGATCAGCGACGTCGTCTGGATACCAATCTGGTTGATCGCCGCGATGATCGTGAACGCCATCACCAGCCAGTAGACGAGATTGCACAGGAAGGTCTCGAGGATCTTGTCGATCTCGCGCTTTTGCATGACCTTGCGCAGGCTGCCGCTCACGATGCGGGCGATAAGTCGGCCCACATAGAAAATGACGACGGCCACGATTGCCTTCAGCAGGAATTCGAGCCCGCGCGTCTGCGCGACGTCGAGCATGCCCGCCCAGTCAATAGCCGATAGGTCGAAGTTTTCCATCGATCAGATCCTTTTTACGTTGCTTAGTGCGAGCCAGTTGCCCGTCAGGATGAGCAGCATGCCGGCAACCGCCATGGCGGACCACCGGTAGTCCTCGACGAACGTCGAGATCAGCAGTGCGACCGGCGGGAATAATACCGAAGTATAGGCTGCGCGTGCAGCGCCGATCGATCGCAGCAGCGCGAGGTAGCAGACGAAGGCGATCGACGAGCCGAACAGCGACAGGTAGGCGAGCGACAGTACGTAGCCGGCTTCAAAGGAAAAGTCGAAGGAATGACCGGTCAGCGCCGCGACCGCCGCCGAGGTCGCGGCACCCCAGGCCATCGCGTGCGCGTTGACCGCGACCACCGACCAGTCGCGACCGGTATTGACGATGGCGGCCATGTTGCCGAGGGTCGCGATCAGTACCGACGCGAGCACGAACAGGACGCCGGTGATGGTGCGGTCGGCGAGGTCGAATCGGGACACCTCCGGCCAGAACAGGAGCGCGATGCCGGTGACGCCGAACAGCGATGCGAACGCCAGGCGGCGATCGAACGGCGTGCGAAAAAAGACCCGTTCCCCGAGCCCGTTGGCGACGACGATCAGGCTGAATACGACCGCGACCAGTCCCGACGTGATGTAGGCGCTGCCGTGGTAGACGAACAGGTAGCTGCCGGAAAACATCAGCATGCCCATCAGCACGATCGTGGCGTAACCCGGGCCGGGAACGCGCAGCGAGCGGCCGGACAGAGCGGCATATATAAAGAGTACGGCCGACCCGATCGCAAAGCGGTATGCGACCGACACCTCTTCGGCGACGACGCCGAGCTGGTAGGGAATGGCCGCCCAGGTCGATCCCCAGATCAGCACCACGGTGGCGTACAGCAGAACGATGCGCACTGTCAGGTGGAATGCAGCCGACTGGCTGCTAGTGGCCCGGCGCGCCCTGCCGGCCGGACTTAAAGCGGAACACCAGGTACGGCCCGCGCGACTCGATATGCTCCTTCGACGTCAGGATCTGCTCGGGGATGGCGCTGTCCGCGAGGTACAGCCAGCCGTCCGGACCGAACGACAGTGCGTCCGCCCAGCGGACGCGGGTCGAGCGGATCAGCGTTTCAGGCTCCCGCCGCGGCCCGACGATGAATACCGCGCCGTGCTCGACATCGGTCACGTAAATGTTGCCGTCGAGGTCGGCGCTGAGCCCGTCGCTGAGCGGCTTGGCGCTGTAGCGCTCCACCTCGGTCGCGAGCTGCCGCTCCGGCAGCAGCGGATCCAGCAGCGCGCGGACCGGTACGCGGTACAGGTTCGCGTTGTTCATCGCCGCGATGTACAGCCATTCGTTGTCCGGGTCCAGCGCGATTCCGTCGACGCCCGCCTTGAGGTTCACCAGGCCGCCGAGGAAGGACATCGTCCGAATCGGGTTTCGG
>CALKYK010000581.1 GCA_938003715.1 uncultured Gammaproteobacteria bacterium | reverse complement strand
AAAGCGACAGCCGGGATTTTCGGCGTGCCGCTCCTGCGGCTGGATTTCGCCACGCTGTACAACAAGTACCACGGCGAGACCGAACGCAACCTGAGGGAATCGCTGAAAACCGCCGACGTCATGGCACCGTGCGTTCTTTGGATCGACGAGATCGAAAAGGGGCTTGCGGGTCGCGGCGGCGAAACAGGGACGACGCAGCGCGTGCTGGGCAGTTTTCTGACCTGGATGGCGGAAAAGGATTCGAGAACATTCGTGGTTGCCACGGCGAACGAGACCGACATGCTCCCGCCCGAACTCGTGCGCAAGGGACGCTTCGACGAGCTGTTCTTCGTCGACCTGCCAAAATCGGCCGTACGCGCGGAAATCGCTGCGATTCACCTGCGCGCTCGCGAGCAGGATCCGAAACGCTTCGATCTGAAAGCGATCGCGGCGGCATCGAAGGGTTTTTCCGGCGCGGAAATCGAACAGGCCATTGTGGCCGCTCTTTACGTCGCGCACGCCTCCAGCTCACCGCTCGAAACCGTTCACGTACTGGGCGAATTGAAGCGTACCCGGCCGTTGTCCGTCGTCATGGCGGAGCGCATTGCCGGGCTCAGGAAGTGGGCGGCGGGGCGCACCGTCGATTGCGGCTGAACGGTTTCGCGCGATTTGACGGAATACAGGCCGCGACGCCGAGATATGCGCACGTCGGGACCGCAGCGTGCTAAAATTTCTGCATGGCTAACGACAATAATAATATCAATAGCTTAGTCACGAATTCTGACGACGATCCGACCTCTGAATTCGAAGTGCCTGAATCCCTGCGGCGCGAGGTGACAGTCGAAAGCGTCGAACTCGAAGCCGACGCGCGCACGTTCGATATCGACGAGGACGCGCCGCGGGCCGATTCCACGAGCAGTGCCGAACTCGAAGCGGAGCTTCGCACACAGGCGCAGACGATCGAGGAACTGAAATTCGAGATCGAGCACCTGCAAAACCAGCTTCGCGGGCTAGAACGCGAAGTCGACGCGCGTACGGATATCGCGGACAACGTGAACGCGGAAATCAAGGAAACGCGACGCAAGCTGTCGCGCGCCGAGCGTCGCCTGCACCGCCGCAACGAGGAATTCCGGACGCTCAGTGCAGCGCAGGAGAAAACCACGCAGCGCGCTGCGGAGCTGACCAACGACCTGACCCGCGCCGAAGAGGAAGCGGAACTTGCCAGGGAAAAAATCGCGACGCTGGAAAAACAGGCAGCAGCGGACCGCAGCGCGATCGAGGAACTCGAAAGTCGTCTCGATGCCAGGGATGAAAACGAGGCGCCGGAAGGCGGCGATGAACGCTCCGACGAAAGCCTGGCTGCCCGGCAGCTCGCCGATGCCCGCCGGGAACTGCAGGAACTCAGGTCCTACGTCGACGGACGCAAACCGGTTTGGGAGGAACAGGAACGGGAACTCGCAAGACGCGCCGGTGAGCTCGAGGCGAGGGACGCCCAGATCGCGCGCCTGACGCAGCTCGCCGACGAGCGACAGGTGGAACTCGAAAGGCATCGCGACAAGGCGGACGCGCGCGCGAACAGGCTCGATCGCCAGCAGAACGAACTGGGCAGGCTGCGACAGGAGAATCGCGAACTGAAGCGCAGCCTGCATCGCGATGCCGAGCAGGAAATAGAAAAATGCCACGCTCGAATTGCCGAGCAATCCGGTGCGATTGCGTCGCTCCGGCAGGAAATCGACGGCCTGCAGCACGATACGCAGCGGTTGGAGAAATACGCTGATTCGCTGCGCATGCAGCTGCAGGACCAGTATTCCATCACCCGGCAGACCTTGTCCCTGCGGCACCGGCTCGAAGGCGAGCTGGACTCGGCCCGCGAACGAATCCGCACGCTGTCCGACGACCTCGGTGCCGAGCGCGAAACCGGCAGTACGCTGCGAGAGCAGGTCGAGGTCCTGAAAAAGGAGTTCGAGAACGAAGTTCGTCAATTGCGATTCGAACTCGGCTCAGCCCAGGAAACGGTCGCGGAGCAGGAAACGATCAACGAGCAGCTGGCGTCCGATCTCATCGATAATCGCGAATTTCGCGAGGCGCTTGAATCGCAGATTTCGCAGATCGAAAAGGACAACGAAAAGCAGCTTCGCCGCCTGCAGCGCGAATTGAAGCAACTGCGCCGCGATGCCGACGAGTACGAGCGCAAGATGCAGAACAAGGACAAGGCAATTGCGGACCTGATGAAAGAGCTTGCAGACCAGGCGCGGCAACGCGATCGGAACCATGAGTCCGACAGCATTCTGCACAAGATCGACGGCTTCCGGATGCGGGACGTGGAGCAGTCGCCGGCCACGGACCGAATCGCACGGCTCCTGGTCGGCGTTGCAGAGGGCCGCGAACTCCGGTTTCCGCTTTTCAACGACCGGCTCACGATCGGGCGCACGGCGCACAACGACATACAGCTGAACATGCAGTACGTCAGCCGCCGCCACGCCGTTGTGGTAACGGATGGGGACGTTACCCGCATCATCGACTGGGGCAGCAAGAACGGTGTTTTCGTCAACGAGAAACGCGTCACCGAGAAAGTACTGCACAGCGGTGACATCGTGACGATCGGCACGACCGATTTTCGTTACGAGGAAAAATCCAAGCGCTGATTCCCCGAAGCGGCCGGTCGGCCGTTGTGTGAGCGCAGTCACGGCCTCGACGCCGGACCTGCGCTAGGCTGGTTGCCTGTAATCGGAAAGCCCCACGACGGTCGCCGATGTTCACAGGAACCGCACCACAGGAAATCGAATCCGGTCGACGCACGCCGACCGCGCGACTCGTACAACTCCTGCGGCGCAAGATCTGGCTGCCGAAACTCGTCTATGACGTACTGCCCTGGTTCTACCTGGCGGCCGGAATAGCCGCGCTGCTGGCCACGCTGTACGTCAGCGACTGGTTCTGGATCGTCCCGCATTACCTCCTTTTCTCCTTTGCCTGCCTGCACCTCGGTCTGCGGGTGTTCCGTTACCGGAGTGCCTACCGCAAGCAGGCCAGGCGCGATACCGCCGACGAAAGCGCTCGTACTGTCTGAAAATACCGACACTTGACCTGTTCCGGTCGATAGACAACGATGCGGGCAAACGGGACAGGCGGTTGGCCCATTGCTCAGCGATTCACTGAAAAAAAACCTGCGTAAGGAACTGGTCCTGTTCCTGGTGCTGACGCTGTTCGGGGTGCTGGTGTTGCCGCTGCTCGTCTACCTCGTCGGTCAGCTCGTGTTCGGCGCCTACGAGCAGGGTGGCTTCGGCACGTTCTACGGCACTTTGCACGGCCGGTTCCGCGCCGGAGAGGGGGCGGTATGGTTCCTGCTCTTCTCGCCCTACATCGTCTGGCAGTTGCTGCGTGTGACGGTGCGAGGTTTTCGCGCGGCCGGCCGACTCGGACAGGGCGTCCGCAATTGAATGCCGGCGGCCGTCCGTTTCGTGAACTCCGTCACAGTTTTTCTCAGGGAATCATCCGCTTGAAGGCAATTCCGTAGCAATTATGTAAACGATGCCGCATGCTCCGGAGTGGGCCGGATTATAGTGTTTGGATCCGGCAATGAATGCGGAGCTGCGGCGAGTGCCGGTCGACAATGATGCGATTTTTCAAGCTGATACGTGAGTTCTTCGTCTCGGATGCCGAAGAAATAGAAACGCCGACGGTGTACAACCCGCCGCGCGTCCGGCCGCGTCCCGCGCCGCAGCAAAAGCAAACGCCTACCCGAGAGGCAGAACCGGACCTGTCATTCTCGTCAGACGTCGGTGGCCGCATCGACGACGGCGGCCCGGGCAAAAACGTCCTCATCCGCAACAAGTACGTCCGCGAAGATACGGGCACCCACGAAACGCTGAAAATTCTCGACGACTCGATACTCGAGAACGAAGATGAAATGGGCGCCGATCCGTACAACACCGGGCGTTTCGATCGCTCCAAATCCTGGAACACGTCCCGGTTCCGCAAGTAATCGCCCTGCCCGCGGCAAATTGACCGTCAGAGGCCCCGCCGGTACGCTCCGCAGCGAACCGGGCGGAGCCATGATCGATGGGACTGCGCATCTCGATCGACCTCGATGACAGCGACCTGAAGCATTTCAGGCTGATCATGCGCGAAGCGAGGAAAGCGGCGGCGCGCCTGAGCCCCGAGGACATCGTCGCCGCGGCACAACTCCTGCTGCGCGACGTCGACGTTGGTCGTGTGCCGGCGTTCGTCGGCAGGCGACTGGAAAAGCTCGAGGTCATGATCCGCATGCTGACCGACCACGAGTGGCGACTACCGCAAAAAGACACGAACCGCGTTCTCAACGCCCTCGCCTATTTCACCGACCCCGAGGACCTGATACCCGATCATGTACCGGGGCTGGGATTCCTCGACGACGCGATCATGATCGAGCTGGTGGTACGCGAGCTGCGGCACGAGATCGACGCATATCGCGATTTCTGTGCATTCCGCCTGTCGGCCGACGCGCCGCGCGGGGTCAAGGCGAAATCGACGGCGATGAACCGCGACCGCTGGCTGGAACGGCGGCGGCAGGAACTTCAGGATCGCATGCGACGTCGCCGCAGCAAGGACGACGACGGCACGACGAAGCTGCTCTGAGCCGCGCCAGCTTGACATAAGCCTCTCTGCGGCGGGCGTTTTTCAGGGCCAGTAGTAGTAAGCCGTCGCTGCGATTCCCGCCCACATGGCGACCTGCGCATACCAGCGCGCCGCGTGCGTCCGCACCAGCGAATAGAAACTCAGGGCCGAAACGCCGGTCATAGCGGTGAACAGGGCGAAACTTACGAACAATGGCCGGATTTCGTGACTCAGGCGCGGGTATTGATCGCCAAGAACGAGGAATATCAGCATGACGGCCGCCAGGCAGACGGCGATCGACAGGCAGGATCCGAGCACGAAGCCGGTAATGACCGTTAAGGGCAGCACCGGCGCATTGTACCCGGCCCCGACCGGCGTCTGCGCGGTGGTCGATTGTGCCAAATTCGCCCTTGATTGAAGGGCTTATGCGAACTAGCCTTGCAGGCTGGCGCTGCCGGTATGTGTTGGAAAAGGATGGAGAGAGCGTTGAGAGTAGTGCGTAGAAGCGTCCCAGGACGGATACTGATTATCGGCATGGCGCTCGCGGCGCTGGTCCCCGGCAGCCTGAGCCTGGCGGACGTTGCCGACGAGGAACTGGCGCCGGTACCGCGGCACGAGAAGATCGGCCAGCTGGTCACCGAGTTCATCCAGAAATCCCACTATCGTCACGCCGCCGTCGACGACGACCTCTCCTCCCGGGTCCTCGACCGCTACCTCGAATCCTTGGACAGCAATCGCATGTACCTGCTGCGCTCTGATGTCGCAGCCTTCGAGCGCTATCGCTACCTGCTCGACGACATGGTTCGCTCCGAGCCGATGAACCCGGTATTCGACATGTTCGAGGTGTACCGGACCCGGGTCCGCGAGCGACTGGAATTCGCCCTGACGCAACTCGAGACCGAGCCGGATTTTACGGTGGACGAGGAATACGCTTTCGACCGGGAAGAGCTGCCATGGGCGGAAACGCCCGAGGAACTCGACGAAATCTGGCGCAAGCGCGTCAAGAACGACGCCCTCAGCCTGGCGCTGGCCGACAAGAACTGGGAGGAAATCCAGGACGTCCTGCACAAGCGCTATTCGCGCTTCGCCAAGCGTATGGACCAGATCAAGAACGATGACGTGTTCGAGACGTTCATGAACGCTTTCGCGCACACGCTCGATCCGCACTCCAGCTACCTGTCGCCGCGCAATTCGGAGGAATACCGGATCCAGATGAGCCTGTCGTACTTCGGCATCGGCGCGTCGCTGCAGATCGAGGAAGACTACGTCACGGTCATCAACATCATTCCCGGCGGACCGGCGGCGATCGACGGCGTGCTGCAGCCGAAGGACAAGATCGTTGCGGTCGGCCAGGGTGCCGATGGCGAGCTGGTCGACGTCGTCGGCTGGCGGCTCGACGATGTCGTGCAGCTCATTCGCGGCCCGGCGGACACGGTGGTGCGGCTGCAGGTCATGCCGGCCGGCAGCCTGCCCGGCGCGAGTGAAAAAATTCTCAGCCTGACACGCAATCAGGTGAAGCTCGAGGAGCAGGCCGCCAAGGCCGAAGTCATCACGGTGCCGCGCGACGGCCGCGACTGGTCCATCGGCGTCATCGAGGTACCGAGCTTCTATCGCGACTACCGGGCGCTGAGCAACGGCGACAAGGACTACACGAGCACGACGAAAGACGTGAAACGCCTGATCGGTGAGCTCGAAGCGCAGGGCATCGACGGGCTGATCATCGACCTGCGGGATAACGGTGGCGGTCACCTGACCGAGGCCACGGCCCTGTCCGGCCTGTTCATCGACAACGGCCCGGTCGTGCAGCTCAGGAATTCCAATGGCCGCATCAGTCGTCTCGACGATCCCGATCCGGTACCGCGCGTCGCGTATACGGGACCGCTGGCGGTCCTCGTCAATCGCTACAGCGCTTCAGCTTCGGAGATATTCGCAGCCGCGATCCAGGACTACGCCCGGGGCGTGATCATCGGCCAGCAGACGTTCGGCAAGGGCACGGTGCAAAACCTGTATTCGCTGGACCAGTACGTGCGCAGGCCCGACGACGAAGGTCTGGGCCAGCTGACGCTGACGATCGGCAAGTACTACCGCGTCACCGGCGAAAGCACCCAGCATCGTGGTGTAGACCCGGACATCCCGCTGCCCTCGCCCATCGATGCCACCCAGGTCGGCGAGAGTGTGCGCGACAGCGCCCTGCCCTGGGACACGATCCGGACCACCGAATTCCGCCGCGGCGAGCCGCTGGACCAGGTCATCGGCACGCTGACTGCGAGCCACATTTCCCGCGCCAAGGACGACCCGGACTTCCAGTACCTGCTGGAAGGTATCCGTGACATCGAAGAGGCCCGCGCACGCAAGACGCTGTCGCTGAACATCGAGGCCCGGCGCCAGGAGCGGGAAGAAAACCTGAACCGGCGACTGGAAAGGGAGAACGCCCGTCGCGCCGCGCTGGGCCTGACGCCGGTTGCGAACACCGAGGAACTGGAGGCGCTCGAAGCCCCTGACATACAGCTTGACCAGGCTGCGGCAATTGTCACAGACTTGGCGATGCTGCGTGAGGTCAATGCGACGCCGGTACACACGGCCCGCATCGACCCGTAGCGGGCACACCGGGGGCCGGCATTCCCGGTTGCAACGCCGGTTCCGGGTGTTATACTGCAGTACAACACCAGTCTACCGGACTGTTCCCCCGTGGAGGTCGCCGTGGAGACAAAGAGCCCGCCCGGCGGGTCGACGAAGGCACGAAACCTCGCCATCGCAATCGCGGTGACCGGCCTCTGGAGCGCCTCTGCGCTGGCGGCAACCACCGCCCGGATCCATTGCGACCAACTCGCCACCGAGCTCGAATCTCTCGAAGCACCTGACCCCGTACTTTCCGCTGAACCGGTCGAGCATGTCACGATCGATTCGGACAGCTCGCTATTCGACGGGCTCGAAGTGGAAATACTCACCGACGATGCCGTCACGCCGTTCCTGTTTATCGCACCCCGCGTAGCGAATCTGCTGCGTGACGTCTTCGGCTCGACCGACGAGGACTGGGCGCCTGCCACGCCGTCGACGTCACCGCTCGCAGGTATGGACGACATCGACGACGCGGACCCGGCCGAGGGAAACTCGCCGGCTTTTCGCTTCCGTGAAGAACTGCCGCAGATTCAGCGGCAGATGTACCGCATCGATATCTGACCGTCGCGTTCAGCGGCTCAGGACTTTGCACACGTCCCAGTAATTCTCGCCGAGAATGCGCACGTCGCTCTCGCTCACGACGCCGTCTTCGTCGACCCGGATCAGCCGATCGACCGTTGCCGCAACCGGCACTGCGTCGTTGTCATTGGCAAACTGCACCCGTTCGGACAGGAGCTTCGCGCGTCGCTGCAAAAGGTCGGCGAAGTCCCCGCCCTGCTCCATGCGGTCGGCGCACTCGCTGATCTGCTCGAGCAACTGTTCGCATTCGTAGCGCGACCCGTAGTTGACGGCGCCGACGCTCTTGTCGCCCGCCTCCTTGACGAGTCCGGCAAACCCCGGGTCCTCGAAATACAGGTACAGCTGCTGGGCGAACGACAGGATCATCAGGTTGATCGAGCGCTTGGTCGGGATATCCAGGCCCTGGTGATCCGGCGGTTCGCGATTCTTGATCGCGTCGATTTCCGCCAGCAACTCCTGCTCGTCTGCCACGGCTGATTCTATCTGCTCGGCCGTCGCGTCGATGGCGCGCATGACCGAGCGACCGCGAAACCAGCGCACGAAGCCGCTCATCGATGTCAGCTGTCGCTGCTGGGATTTGAGCTGGCCCTCGAGTTGCTGGATCAATGCCTGCCTGTCCAGCATGCGTTCGTGTACGGCGCGCGCCTCTTCCCTCAGCTGCTCGTTCCAGCTTTCGAGGAGATGCTGGTGCTTTTTCTTCTCGCGCTGCTGTTTCAGCTGTTCGGCGAACTTGGCGAGCTTGCTGCGACATTTGAGCGCAAGGCCGCGGAACTGGTAGAAAACGACGACGTTGTGGGCCGATTCGGGATCGATCAGCAGGTCTTCGAGGTAGTCGAGTTTCTGCTGCAGCCGGGCCGTGGCGCCTTCCTGCCGCTTGATGGCGTCCTGGAGCCGGAACTGCTCCTTGCGCATGCTGGCGAATGCCTTCTTGAGTTCGGCACGGTTCCAGTACAGGTGCATCAGCTTTTCGCTGTCCTGTGACTTTTCCCCCGAATTGCCGAAAATCGCCGTCAGGCTCGACACGCCGCACCCCTTAACATAATCGACCGCATCACGGCCGGAATATGTGCAATCAGGGACGCATCATGACAATTCGGAAGCGATCAGTCCTTGAATCAATCGACAGTTTTTGCGCGGCCGATGGCCGGTCACATCTTGCGCGACGCGGATTCGCGGTCAGCGTTCGAGAATCAGGTGGCCCTGGTCGACCAGGTAGTCGAGCCACTTGTTGAGCACCATGTTGCGCCGCCAACGCTCATCGAGTTGGTAACGCTGCGCCCGGCTGAGCCGGCGGAACTGCGGGTGCCGGTGCTCACCGGTAAAACCGGTGGTTTCAGCGAGCTGGCCGTCGAGGTAGACGCGCACCTGCATGTCCGGATCGGCGATGCGCTCGTCATTCTCGTAGAAGAAATAGGTGAGTGACAGCGTGACGGTGTAGCGACTTCGTTCGAGAATCTCGACGTGCAGGTCGCAATCGCCGGCGACGGTGGAACGATAATAGCCGTCGAGGCGGTGAAGTTCGGGGACGAGACGCAACAGCCGCAGGTAGTTGCTTTCGTACAGCGCCATCAGGCCGACGAAACTTTTCGGCTTGACGAGCGCTTCCGGAACCAGCAGATGATCCTCGTACATCGATTCAATATAGCACAGCAAAATGCCCGGTCCCGGCATGCAAATTCGGGTCCAGTTTGCAAATTTTCGCGGAAAAATCAGGGTCGAACGCGACGCTCCACGCCGGTACTATTGAGGATTCTGCTCGCAATCTCTTCGATCGAAAACTCGGTCGTGTCGATGATCGGCACGGCGTATTTCTTGAACAGTTTATCCGCCTCGCGCAGCTCGTAGCGAACCTGCTGGGCGGATGCATACTTGCCCAATGCGCGACGCTCCTTGCGAATCTGCTGCAGTCGCGTCGGCGCAATGGTCAGTCCGACCAGCTTTTCCCGCTGCCTGACGAGTGCATCGGGCAGTGCGCCGTTTTCGAATTCTTCGTCGGTCAAAGGAAAGTTTGCCGCGTAAACGCCGTATTGCAACGCGAGATAAAGGCAGGTCGGCGTCTTGCCGCTG
Organism: uncultured Gammaproteobacteria bacterium; assembly: GCA_938003715.1. Lineage (GTDB taxonomy): Bacteria > Pseudomonadota > Gammaproteobacteria > Steroidobacterales > Woeseiaceae > SZUA-117. The sequence goes on along the minus strand of CALKYK010000581.1, from coordinate 4,239 downwards.
CGCGATACGCCGATCAGGATTACGTCGGCCATTTCGTAGTTCCGTGTGATGCCGCCGTCGTCGTTGGCCAGCGCGAAATTGGTCGCCTCGATGCGCTTCATGTAACTTTCGATGTCGCTCATGCCGTGCGCACGACCGGGTTCGTGGGTCGACTTCTGCTGCAGCTCGTCTTCGAGCGGCACCAGGAACGCGTCGAAAATATCGAGGTACAGTCCGTTCGCCGATTTCACGATGGCACGAAACTCGTCCTGCACCAGCGTCGAGAAAACGATCGGCCTGACGCCGGAATCGGTCGCGGCTGAATCGATTTTCTGCACCGCTTCCCGCGCCTTGTCTTCACTATCTATAAATGGCAAAGTCACCTGGCGAAACGATCGGCCGTCGAACTGCGTCAACAGGCTGTGGCCCAGCGTTTCTGCGGTAACGCCGGTCTGATCCGACAAGAAAAATACGGTTCGTTCGCTCATTATGAAATCTGCTCCGTTCCGCACCCGGGCCGTCAGCGAAACCGGGTCGACGCGATCGGTTTCCGATTGTCCATGTCCATGCCGCTAACACAAGGAATCGTCACTTGCAGCCTTACGTACTAACGCTGGATCAGCTCGGCATGAGCGACGTCGAACTGGTCGGGGGTAAGAATGCCTCGCTCGGTGAAATGATCTGCAACCTCAAGGACCTGGGAGTTGATGTGCCGGGCGGTTTTGCGACGACCTCGCACGCGTACCGGGACTTCCTGCGCACCGGCGGGCTGGACGAAAAGATCAACGGTCTATTGCGCGGTCTCGACGTCGACGACATCGAGGCGCTGACGAGCGCCGGCCGTGACATTCGGCAGTGGATCGTGGACACGCCGTTGCCGGATCGCCTGATGGACGAGGTCAGCGCAGCGTTCACCGAGATGTCCGAGGGGCGTGACATCGCGGTTGCCGTGCGTTCGTCTGCAACGGCGGAAGATCTGCCCGACGCATCCTTTGCCGGCCAGCAGGAAACTTTTCTCAACGTGCGCGGCCTCGATCGCCTCGTCGAGGCGATGCATCATGTCTTCGCCTCGCTGTTCAACGATCGGGCGATCGCCTATCGCGTTCATCAGGGCTTCGATCATGCGGCGGTCGCGCTTTCGGCCGGCGTGCAGTACATGGTGCGCAGCGACGTCGGTGCTGCGGGCGTCATGTTTACGCTCGACACGGAATCCGGCTTTCGTGACGCAGTGTTCATCACCGCCGCGTACGGACTGGGCGAGACGGTAGTCCAGGGTGCAGTGAATCCCGACGAGTTCTACGTATTTAAACCGGCGCTGGCATCCGGGCACCACCCGATACTGCGCAAGAATCTCGGCAGTAAGGCCATCAAGATGATCTACAGCGACGATCCGTCGCCGGGACGGACCGTGCAGAGCATCGACGTCGACGAAGCCGACTGCCGGCGGTTTGCGTTGAGTGACGACGAGATCGTGGCACTCGCACGAACCGGCGTTGCCATAGAGAAGCATTACCAACGGCCGATGGACATCGAGTGGGGCAAGGACGGTACCGACGGCAAAATCTATATCCTGCAGGCGCGGCCGGAAACGGTGCAGAGCCAGAGCGGCCGGACGATCGAGCGATTCACGCTCAAAGGTCGCTCGGACGTGCTGTGCACCGGGCGCAGCATCGGCCAGAAAATCGGCCAGGGCACGGCAAAGGTCATCAGGAACGTCTCGGAAATGAACCGAATTCGCGCCGGAGACGTGCTTGTATCGGACATGACCGATCCGGACTGGGAACCGGTCAGGAAACGCGCCGCGGCGATCGTCACGAACCGCGGCGGCCGCACCTGCCACGCCGCCATCATCGCGAGGGAGCTCGGAATTCCGGCGGTCGTCGGCTGCGGTGACGCAACCGCGGCGATTCCCGACGGGCGACTGGTCACGGTCAGCTGCGCCGAAGGCGACGAGGGCTACGTCTACGACGGGCGGCTCGAGTATGAGGAAAGCCAGATCGAACTCGATTCGCTGCCCGAGATTCCGGTCAAGATCATGATGAACGTCGGCAACCCGGACAGGGCTTTCGATTTCGCGAATATCCCGAATCACGGTGTCGGCCTCGCGCGGCTCGAATTCATCATCAACCGTATGATCGGGGTCCACCCCAATGCGCTGCTGGAATACGCGTCGCTTGACAGCGCTACCCGCAGCGCGGTCGATGAGCAGATGGCGGGTTACGACGACCCGGTGAGTTTCTTCATCGACAAGCTGGCCGAAGGCGTTGCGACCATCGCGGCCGCGTTCGCGCCGAAGCCGGTAATCGTGCGCATGTCGGACTTCAAGTCCAACGAGTACGCGAACCTGATCGGCGGAGATCGCTACGAGCCGTCGGAAGAAAACCCGATGCTTGGTTTTCGTGGCGCCGCGCGATATGTCGACGAAAAGTTTCGCCCGTGCTTCGAAATGGAATGCGCTGCCATCAAGAAGGTCCGCAATGACATGGGGCTCGACAACGTACAGATCATGATCCCGTTCGTGCGCACTGTAGCCCAGGCAAAGGCGGTAGTGGACCTGCTTGCGGAGAACGGTCTCAAGCGCGGCAAGGACGGACTCAAGGTCATCATGATGTCGGAATTACCGACGAACGCGTTGCTCGCCGATCAGTATCTCGACCACTTCGACGGCATGTCGATCGGCTCGAACGACATGACCCAGCTCACGCTGGGGCTGGACCGCGACTCGGAACTGGTCGCGGAACTGTTCGACGAACGTGACGAAGCGGTCCGGGCAATGCTCGCGATGACGATCGAAGCCTGCGTCAAGCGCGGCAAATACGTCGGCATCTGCGGCCAGGGACCGTCCGATCACCCTGACCTCGCGCGCTGGCTCGTCAGCGAGCGAATCGAGAGCATGTCGCTCAATCCGGACAGCGTGGTAACGACCTGGATGTTCCTGGCCGGCGAAAAGGTCTGAACGGGACAGCCCGCGCAATTTTCCCGATTCAGAAGCGGTCGTAGCGGGAGCGGCGCTGGAAGCGCATGCGCGGTAACACCAGCCCCAGTATCACGCCGCCCAGCAACACGCCGGCGCCGGTCATGAACCAGGTCCGCATCGATGCGTTACTCAACTGGTCGTTTTCTTCCTCGAGTATGCCGATGCGTATCTCGGCGTCGGTCAGCTGCTGCTGCAGCAGCTGATTCTGGTTGTCGATCGCAAGCGTGTTCGCAGCTTTGCGCGTCACGTCGTCCAGTTGACCCTGGATCGCCGATTTCTCGCGTTCGAGCGTGCGGATTCGTCGCGTCGCCTCGTCATATTCGCTGCGCACGGCAGCAAGCTGCTGGTCGAGCGACGACCCCTCGTTCGCGGCATCGGTGAGCTGTCGCGTCAGCCTCGCCAGTTGCTCCCTGGCCGAAGGCTCCGCCATCAGGTAGCGGGTCAACACCCAGCCTTCCGTGCCACCAGGTGTGCGAACCTGCGAATAGCCGCTGTCGGGATCCGTCGCGAGAACCTCGACTTCGGTGCCGCTGGTCAGCATCAGCTGGATTGCATTGCTGGTACTCGGGCCGGTCCGCAGCATTACCTCGAACTGGTCGCTAATCCACCTCGATTCTGCAACCGACTGCGTCGATGCAAGCAGCAGTGCGAACAGCAACAGGATCTGGCGCAACATGTTTCCTTACCGCTAGCGAAAAGAGTCGAGAACTATAAGTGAACCCCGGCACACACTCCAGCTTGCGTCGATACACGCTGTCGCCGTTTTGCGACGCAGCGGTTCAATCGTCCCTGGCCAGCCGCTCGGCGATGTGGCGTTCCCAGTTTTGCCCGTCGAACGGCAGCAGCTCCGAGCTTGCGACGGTACCTGCGTCGATACAACGCGCGTTGACGCTGATACCTTCAGGGTGCGAGCGGGGTACGTAGAACGACTTGATGCCGCAATTCCGGCAAAAATAGTGCTCGGCGACTCCGGTGTTGAAGCGGTAGGTCGTAAGTTCGTCGTCGCCCTGCAGCAGGCGAAACCGGTCGCGGGCGACAATCAGGTGCTGGTAGCCGGCCATGCGGCAGATGCTGCAGTTGCAGTCGCTGAGTTTCAGGTGCGCCGGTGCTTCGACCGAAAAGCGCACGCGGCCACAGTGGCAGCCACCGAAATGCGTGACCAACTCCGCGTCGTTACCCATCACGATTTCAGCCAGATCGCCATGAAGTTATTCGCGGGCATTGCGTAGAGTCGTTCCCGTTTCATGCCGGTTTCGGCAGCAAGCCGATCCAGTGCTTCGAGA
>CALKYK010000580.1 GCA_938003715.1 uncultured Gammaproteobacteria bacterium | reverse complement strand
CGCAGCGATCGTTTCGCGTTTCGCTTCCGTTTCCGCTGGTTCGCCGCTCGCCGCAAGGGTCTCTCGCTCCGCTTCGGTCACGGCGAGGTCGGACTCGTCGTCGTAGATCGCGTCGCCGACGCCGGTGCCGACGTCTTCCTCGCCGTGCGCGGGTGAAAACGTGTCGTCGTCACGCGGCGGCTTGTACGAAGGCAGCGACGCGGTCTTCGATGCGGGTGGCCTGGTGTTCAGTGTCTTGTTCAGGTCGAGCTCGTCTTCGAGCTGGCGTTTCATGACGCGCGTCATGCGACGCGCCTGGCCGAGCCACGAGCCGAGCTTGTTGGCGACGCGCGGCAGCCGCTCCGGGCCGAGCACGACCAGGCCGATAAGGAGCAGGAGGACGAGCTCCCCGCCGCTGACGCCAAACATTGCGAGTGCCCGCTTTTACGCGTGGTTTTCTTTTTTCGACTCTTCGGCCGGCGTCGAGTCGAAGCTCGCGTCCTCGGCCTTGTTATCGATTTGCTCGGGCTTTTCCTTTTCGGCGTCGTCCATCGCGCTGCGGAAGCCCTTCACTGCGCTGCCTAGGTCGGAGCCGAGCGTCTTCAGGCGCTTGGTGCCGAAGATGGCGATTGCGATCACCAGCACGATCAATAATTGCCAGATACTGATCCTGGACAGCATTTTTGAAACTCCCGGTTGGATCCGTTCCTTCTAAGAAAATACGGCCCCGTTTCCGGCGGGGCTCCAATGTGCCAATGATACCGCCGCAGGAGCGTCAAAACCCAACTCGCGTCACGCCTGCAGCCAGAACGTAACCGGGCCGTCGTTGACCAGCGAGACCTGCATATCAGCGCCGAAAACCCCGGTTTCCACGTCCTCCATTCGTTCGGCACAGGCGGCCACGAATCGTTCGAAATAATCCCGGCCCTTGTCCGGATTAGCGGCCCGCGTGAAGCTCGCGCGGGTACCCTTGCGCGTATCCGCGGCCAGCGTGAACTGCGGCACTACGAGCAGCGCCAGGCCGCAGTCCAGCAGGCTCAGGTTCATGCGTCCGTCCGCGTCGGGAAAGACGCGGTAGGTCAGCACCCGTTCGACCATGCGGGTTACGGTGGCGGGCGTATCGTCCGGCTGGACGGCAAGCAGCACCAGAAGCCCGGGGCCGATCCGGCCTTTCGTTTCGCCGCCCACGGCGACGCCGGCCTCGGTGACTCGCTGGATCAGGGCAATCAAATCGGCAGGTCCGCGGAGATCGGGGGCCCGCCATCATACCGGCGTATTTGTCGCGCCATCACACAGATTCGCTGCCGCCGTGGCGTGCCGGTTCGTGGCAGCCTCGGTGGGCGGACCCGGGCGCCGGTCGCCGCCCAGGCCGGCACGGGTGGACCCGGCGCTTTCCGGCCAGGGACGGCCGGAGCGGAATCGAGGTTTCGGCGCGAGACCGTCCGTTCGCGCCACGGAGGGAGGGGTCCCGGTCCACGGGCCGGGGCCCTTTCTTCGGTTTTTCAGTCGAAAAACCCCCAGAAAGCGAGAATGCACCGGAATTCTGACGTACAAGCCTACTTTTCTTAATTTTCGCAAATAGTGGGAAATATTTACGAACTATGGCAGCAATTTATACATAAAGTGGGATTATTGGCGGGCGACACCGGTGCTTTGCAGCCCCGGGACCCCGGCATACACTGAGGCCGCATCGGACCGAGGGACCAGCGGGGGAACACCAGCATGAAAAGACGACACTTCGTGGCCGGCGTGGCTGCGGCGGGCGTGGCGGCGTGCAGCCGCGAGGAAGGCGGGCCTTCCGTCACCGCGATCGGCAACGAACGCTTCGAGTGGAACCTGGTGACATCCTGGCCGCCGAAGCTCCCGGGCCTCGGGGTTGGCGTCGAGAACCTCGCACGCCGCATCGAGATCGCGACCAACGGGCGATTGAAAATCAAGGTCTACGCCGGCGGTGAGCTGGTGCCTGCTCTCGAGGTGCTCGATGCCGTCAGCCGCGGCACCGTGCAGATGGGCCACGATTCCGCCTACTACCATCGCGGCAAGGTACCGGCGGCGCAGTACTTCACGACGGTGCCGTTCGGCCAGACGGTGCACGAGATTAACGCCTGGCTCTATTACGGCGGCGCGCTGGAGCTGTGGCGCGAGCTTTACGAACCGTTCAACGTCATTCCGTTCCCGGCCGGCAACACCGGCGTGCAAATGGCGGGCTGGTTCAACAAGGAGATCAATTCCGTCGCCGACCTGCGCGGGCTGAAGATGCGCATACCGGGCGTGGGCGGCGAGGTGATGCAGCGTGCCGGGGCGACGCAGGTGACCGTGCCCGCTTCCGAAATCTTCACCTCGCTGCAGACGGGCGCGATCGACGCGGCCGAGTGGGTCGGCCCGTACAACGACATCGCGCTCGGCCTGCATCGCGTCGCCCGCTACTACTATTACCCGGGCTGGCACGAAATGGGGCCGATGCTCCAGTGCACGATCAACAGGGACGCGTGGAACGAGCTGCCGCCGGATATCCAGGAAATCGTCGCGAGTGTCTGCCAGGCCATCAACACGGACATGATGGCCGATTACACCTGGGGCAACGCGGTGGCACTCGAACAGCTGAAACAGGATCCCAATGTCGAAATTCGCAAGTTGCCCGACGACGTGCTGCGGCTCCTCCGCGACCTGAGCGCCGAGGTGCTGGACGAGATGGCAGCGCGCGATGCGTGGGCGCGACGAATCAAGGATTCGTTCGACGAATTCCAGCGCATGGTCGTGCCGAGCCAGCAGATATCCGAGCAGGCTTATATGAACGCTAGGGACCTGTAGTCCGGCTGGCACAACGGAGCAATGCGTGGCGGTAAACTCCCGGCCATTCCGCTTCTACGACAACCGGCAGAAGTACCTCGCCTTCGTCAACACCTGCGACGAAAAGTGGACGGTGGCGGAGCGGGCGTCGCAAGAGCTGCCCTACATCCAGCCGACGCCGCCGGCGTTCCGGCTGTTCGACGCCGGCATGGGCGATGGCACACTGCTCGCGCACCTGATGCGTGCGATGCACCGGCGCTTCCCGACCATCCCGTTTTTCGTCGTGGGCAAGGAGATCAGCCTGGAGGACATTCGCCTGTCGCTCGAGAAAGTGCCGGATCGCCTGGTCGAGCATCCGGCCAGCGTGATCATCTTCACGAACCTCTACTACGCGGAAGCGCCGTGGCTGATGCCACGCGACGTGAAGAAGGCGTCGGCGCTGAACTGGATGGAGGTGTCACTGGAAGGCGGCTCGGCGCACGGCTTCGGCGAGCAGCTTCGTGCGATGGACGACAGGCTCGTCGACGGCTGGCAGGTCAAAGCGAGCCCGAAGACCGGCAACCCGCTCTACGTGCGACCGTCCGTCCTCGTGATCTACCGCGAGGACCAGCGCTTCATTCTTGACGGCGTCATTCCGCGTCGCGGCCGGGCCGGCAAAGGCGACTACGACCTGGTCGTAATCTCGCAGCCGTGGCGGGCGCGTATGGGGGCGGAGTTCAAGGTTACGAAGGTACTGGCGCCGCTGGTTCAAAGTCTCGCGCCCGGCGGAAGGGCGGTAACGATTCAGTCGGCCGGCGGGGATCCGGGCCTGGAACTCGTGCGCGAGCTGTGGCCCGATGAGGATCCGTTCAAGGTCGGCCGACGCGAGCTGATTCGGGTCCTGAAAAAACATCTCGGAAACGACGCCCGTCACTACAACATGAATCCCGGCTCGGACGAAAAGGCACAGTTGCGCTACAGCATGCACACGCTGCCGGACGAGATCAGCGAATCCATCGGCACGTCGACGCTGTTTGCGGCGTGGAATGCCGCGATCTACGTTGCGCAGATCGAGGACGAACGCCTGGAGCCGGTCGTATCCTCCGGCGGCTATCTCGATGCGACGGCGAAAATCCTGCACAAGCACAACGGGCTGTGGTTCAACGACGAAGTATTCACCGTCTCCCGGCGCAAGCGCTGATGGGATCGTTGGGGCGACGGGGCTACGACCGGATGCGGAATATGTGACCAATATCCGCAACGCAGCGGCGCCTGGCGTGTAGTTTGCCCATGTTGCAGTCGGCGAACGTAATTCGGAAATTTCAGGAGAACTCACTATGCCAGGCAAAAATACGTTCGTGGCGGGACTGTTCGTGTTCGCGCTCTGTGCGTTTACGATCGCCGGCATTGAGCTCTACCAGCGCTTCGATATCAAGCAGCACAGCCAGCCGGCCACGATGGCACTGGCCGATCCGGACCAGAAAGTCGTTCTCTACGACGATGCCATCCGCACGCGCACGCTCGACGTCAGGTACTCGAGCGACGCCGGCGAGGTGATCGTCCGGCAAAAAGCGGTGCCCGAGGAGGTTGCCAGGCGGCTGGCCGCCGGTGAGTCGATACCGGTCACCTATCTCACCAACAATCATCACCGGGTCTTCTACCGTGTGCCCGACCCGCCGGTACCGTGGGCCTGGCTGATCGTGGGCGTCGTCACGCTTGCGACGGCAATCTTTGCCCTCAAGCTGCGCAAACGAGAGGCCTCTCAGTGACCAACTAGAGACGGAAGCCGGCGCCGCGCCTCGGCCCGATACTCCCGGGCGACTATTTTTCGAATCCATTCATACCCTTACCTGAAACTACCGTGTTTCCGGGGCGTTGCCGCGAACTTCGCTGGTCGCCGACTGTCCTTGGCCGAACATTGGTGAAACATCGGTTATCCGTCAGGCATTGCGTGCCGTGGTTGCCGAAAATTCAAAACACCAATGTTTTCAGACCGAATGCTTCGGTCGTATGTGGGGGTACCAAAATGGGACCAAAAACAAGAACAGCAGGCATCGCCTCGGCTTGCGCAGTTGCTGCGCTTTGCGGTTGTGCGACGATCGTCAACGATCCGATGATTCCGCTTGCAGTGAGTTTCTCCGACGGATCGAAAGGCGAATGTGAGTTCACCAACAAGCGCGGAGTCTGGGAGACTGACATTCCAACCAAGAACGTGATGATTCGTCGGTCGGACGACGATCTGATCTACGATTGCACGACGGCCGACGGTCGCAATTCGACCGGCTCGATCAAGAGCGAAATCGAAGGCGAAAAGGTCGCGGCCAGCGTGGTGTTCTGGGATCTCGGCATCACGGATGCAATCACCGACAAGCACCGGACCTACCAGGGCAACATCGTCATTCCGGTAGAGCCCGCAGAAGACGAGTAAGTTTCGGCATCAACAGCCGCGGCACGGACGCCGCGGCTGCATGACTCGATCCCTGCCCGGGTTACTGCCGGTAAACGAGGTCGGGCAGCCAGGTGACGATGCCCGGAAACAGCGACAGCACGACCAGCGCCGCAAGCTGGATTGCGATGAACGGAATCACGCCGCGATAGATTTGTCCGGTCGAAACCTCGGGCGGCGCGACCCCGCGCAGGTAGAACAACGCGAAGCCGAACGGCGGTGTCAGGAACGAGGTTTGCAGGTTGATCGCGATCATGACGCCGAGCCAGACCGGGTCGAGTCCCATAGCCAGCAGCACCGGCGCGACGATCGGCACGACGACGAACGTGATCTCGATGAAGTCGAGCACGAAGCCGAGCAGAAACATCAGGAGCATCACGACCAGCATTGCGCCGATGACCCCGCCCGGCAGCGCCTGCAGGATCTCGTGTACGCCTTCGTCACCGCCGTAGCCGCGGAAGACCAGCGAAAAAACCGACGCGCCGATCAGGATCATGAACACCATGCTCGAGATCCGCAGCGTGCCGCGCATGATGTCCCTTAGGCGCTCCATCGTCAGCGCGCGACGCTGCAGGGCGATCAGCATGGCGCCCATCGCCCCCACGCCCGCCGCTTCCGTAGGCGTGGCGAGTCCGCCCAGGATCGAGCCGAGCACCGCGAATATGAGAAGCAGCGGTGCCGAAATCGCTTTGATGACCTGCCAGAACGTGACCGTTTCGTCACCGGTATCGCGAGCCGGCATCGACGCCGGCTTCAGCATCGCGACGATGACCAGGTAGGCGACGTACATCAAGACCAGCAGCAGCCCCGGTACCAGCGCACCGGCGAAAAGGTCTCCGACGGACACGGTTTCCGGAGAAAACACGCCGCGCGCGAGCTGCGACTGCTGGAATGCCGAGGACATCACGTCGCCGAGCATGACCAGGATGATCGACGGGGGAATGATCTGCCCGAGCGTGCCTGAGGCACAGATCGTGCCGGTTGCGATCTCGGCCGAATAGCCGCGCTTCAGCATCGTGGGCAGCGACAACAGTCCCATCGTGACCACCGTCGCGCCCACGATGCCGGTGCTGGCGGCGAGCAGCATGCCGACCAGCGTCACCGATATGCCCAGCCCGCCGCGCAGGCGGCCGAACAGCACGCTCAGCGTGTCCAGGAGTTCCTCGGCAATACGCGCACGTTCCAGCGTGATGCCCATGAACACGAACAACGGCACGGCAACCAGCGTCTCGTTCGTCATGATGCCGAACACGCGACTTGGCAGGCTGAACAGGAAAGCCGGTTCGAATCCGCCGCCCAGCACGCCGCCAAAGGCAAACACCAGCGCAGTGCCTCCCAGTGCGAACGCGACCGGGAAACCCGACAGCAGCAGCGCGACGACCGCGACGAACAGCAGGAACGCGACCCACTCCACGATCAACGTGTCCGGATATCGAGCAGCGAGCGCATC
>CALKYK010000579.1 GCA_938003715.1 uncultured Gammaproteobacteria bacterium | reverse complement strand
CTCCAGCGTGGACGGCATGAAAACGGGGCATACCGACGAGGCCGGCTACTGCCTCGTGTCGTCGGCCGAGCGCGACGGCATGCGCATCATCTCTGTCGTGCTTGGCACGGCCAGCGCCAAGGCGCGCATCGACGGCAGCCAGGCGCTGCTCAATTACGGCTTTCGCTTTTTCGAGACCCGGCTCCTGTATCGCGCCGGCGAGATCGTCACCCGGGCGAAGACCTGGAAGGCGGCCAGCGAATTCACGTCGCTCGGCGTCGCCGAAGACCTGTACATCACGATTCCGCGTGGCGCGTTCGACGACGTCGAGTCGGTCGTCCACATGCCCGCAACGCTGCTGGCTCCGGTCGAGCAGTCGCAGCCGCTCGCGGAGCTCGCCGTCAGCCTCGGTGACGACGCGCTGCTCACTGCGCCGCTCATCGCGCTGGAGGCGAATCCGGAAGGCTCGTTCTGGCAGCGCACCGTCGACGGCGTCAAACTCTGGTTCGAATGAATGAGCGAGGCCGGCACCGAATCGCTGCTGGAGTTTCCCTGTGCGTTCCCGATCAAGATGATGGGGCGCGACAGCGACGCGTTCCGCCGTGCAGCAATTTCGCTGGTCGAGGAGCACGTCGGCGTGCTTGACGAGAAAGCGATCGCCACCGCGAAGAGCCGCAACGGCAAATTCCTGTCCATTACCGTGACGATCGATGCAAGGAGCCGCAAGCAGCTCGATGACGTCTACCGGGCGCTGACGGCCCACGAAGAAATCCTGGTCGTGCTATGAATCCCGCGCCCGCCATCGATGCCGGTTCGACCGCGACGATCGTACGCTCGCTGGGGCTGCGCGATTACGAACCGCTGTGGCGCGAGATGCAGTCGTTCACCGACCGGCGCGACGCCGATACGCCGGACGAGCTGTGGTTCACCGAGCACCCGCCGGTGTTCACGCTCGGCCTCAACGCCAGCCGCGAGCACCTGCTGGCGCCGGGCGACATCCCCGTAGTCCAGGTGGATCGAGGCGGCCAGGTGACCTACCACGGCCCGGGTCAGCTCATGATCTACCCGCTCATCGACCTGAAACGTGCCGGGCTCGGCGTGCGCGACCTCGTGACCGCGCTGGAGCACACGATCGTCGAGTTGCTCGAAGCGTCAGGCGTCGTGGCGGCACCGCGCCGCGATGCACCCGGGGTATACGTCGCCGGTCGCAAGGTCGCGAGCGTCGGGCTGCGCATCAGGCGCGGCGCGAGCTATCACGGCATGGCGCTGAACATCGACGTGGATCTCGAACCGTTTTCGAGAATCAACCCGTGCGGTTTCACCGATCTGGAAGTCACCGACTTCGCGGCGCTCGGCGTAGCGACCGATCGTCAGGGCATTGAGGACACCGTGCAGTCGCTGCTGCTGCGGCGCCTCGGTATCGCGGCCGATACCGTTGTCAGGGGCGATTGAGACGGTCGAGTCGCTCCGGCGTCCCGACATCTTCCCAGGTTCCCTCGTACAGCCGACCCGACAACGTCCCGGCATCGGCGGCGCTCCGCAGCATCGGCACCACGGAGGCCCGGCCGCCGGGCGCATCGGCGAAGAAATCGGGCCGATAGCGGGCAATGCCGCTGTACGTCAGCATCGGCTCGCCGGCGTTCCGGACCCGGCCGTCATCCAGTGCGAAATCCCCTGTCGACTTGTGCGCCGGCGTGGGCACCAGTACGAGCTCGGCCACCGCACCGGATGGCAGTTCGTCATTAGGAATCGTGAAATCCGTGTACACGTCGCCGTTGACGACCCAGAACGGATCGCTGCCGAGCATCGGCAACGCGCGATAGATGCCGCCACCGGTGTCGAGGATGTCATCGCCCTCCGGGCTGTAGATCACCGACAGTCCGTGACGGTTGCCGGACCCGACGTGCGCCGCAATCTTCTCCCCGAGCCAGCCGAGGTTGATGACGACCGTATCGACACCGGCCGCCGCCAGCGCGGCCAGGTGTCGGTCGACCAGCTTCTCCCCGCGTACTTCCACCAGTGGTTTCGGCACGCTGTCGGTCAACGGCCTGAGCCGCTGGCCACGTCCTGCGGCAAGCATCATCGCGATCACGGCTTGTCCGTACCGAGTGCCGGCAGCACCCGCGTCTGCAGGAAGTCGCCGACCCACTCGAGCGATTCGTAGCGGGTCGCGACGTTTACGACGTAGGACAGGGTCCGCGGTATGTCGGCGAGGTATCCGTCCCGGCCGTCGCGATGCTTGAGACGGGCGAATATACCTGCAGCCTTCAGGTGCCGCTGGGCACCCGTCAGGTCGAACTGTTGCAGGAACCGGTCGAACGGGACATCGCCGCGCATCGATTCCGGCAGCGCATCGAAATAGTCGCGCGCCCAGGCTTCGACGCGCTCTGCCGGCCACTCGATGTAGCAGTCTCGCAGCAGTGAGACGATGTCGTAGCTCCACGGTCCCTCGACCGCGTCCTGGAAATCGAGGATGCCCGGGTTGTTTTCGTCAACGAGCATCAGGTTCCGCGAATGGTAGTCGCGATGCACGAACACCTTCGGCTGTTCGAGTGCATTGGACACGAGAACGTCGCAGCAGGCCTGCCAGTGCCGTTCGTCGGCGGCATCGAGCTCCAGTGCCAGGTGACGCTCGCACAACCAGTCACGGAACAGCGACAGCTCGAAGCGCAGCAGTGCCTCGTCGTACGGCGGCAGCTGGCCCTTGAATCGACGGCCGTTCAGCTGCATCGTCACGAGCGTGCGGATCGCGTCGCCGTAAAGTCTTTCTGCATCCTGCGGATGCGTTTCGAGATGCGACAGGTACTGTGTTTCGCCGAGATCAGTGAGCAACAGGAAACCCTTTTCGAGGTCTGCATCGATCACGCGGGGCGCATTGAGCCCCATCTCGAGAAGGTAACCGGCAATCGTGATGAAGCGACCGCTGTCCTCGCGCCCGGGTGGCGCGTCCATGACGACGAAACTGGTGCGCTGTCCGACCCGGAAGTAGCGGCGAAAACTCGCATCGGTCGATGCCGGCGTGACGGGTGCGTCGTCGAAACCGGAGCGGCGTCTCGCGAACTGGGTGAGCGCCTCGAGCCGCGCGTCTGGAAGGGTCTGGCCGGCGATGGATCCTGCTCCGAATATCGCGTTGAAGGGGGTCGCGAACTGTGCGAAGGTAGCAAATCGCAACAATTAAATCTTCCAACCTCCTGATCGCGCTTAACTATTACCCGATTATCAAGCTGCGTGTTTCCGATTCGACAGACATCATTGGCCGGTTTGCTTCTGACGCTGGCCGCAGCAGGCGTGCAGGCGCAGAACACGCTGCGTTGCGAGGCGCCGACGCTGCCGGAGCATGCCGGGGAATCGCTGCTCGAACGCTTCGGCAGCGGCGATCCGAACGTCCTCGAACTGCAGGCGGGCGAATTCGAGGCCTCCTTTGGCGACCCGCCGAGCGCCTCCATGAGCGGCGGCGTACTGGTGCGCAGCGGTGACCGCCTGGCAGGCGCCGACAGCGCGACCTACGACCCGGAACGACTGGCCCTGATCCTGTCGGGCGGCGTCCGCTACGAGGACCCCGACTCGGCAGTCTTCAGCGAGTCCGCCGAATTTTCCTATTCGAGTGGCAGGATCCGATTCGACGGCGCCGAGTTTCTCGTCGGTGATCGCAATGCGCGCGGCGCGGCTAGCGTGCTGGAAATCAGCCAGGACGGACGGCTTGCACTCGCGGAGGTGGGTTACACGACCTGCCCGCCCGACTCCAACGACTGGATCATCGAAGCGGGCGATATCGAACTCGACACCCGCAGCGGCGTCGGTACGGCGAAGAACGTGCGGCTGCGCTTCCAGGGCGTGCCGATACTCTATTCGCCGTACCTGTCGTTCCCGCTGACCGACGCACGGAAGTCCGGGGTGCTGACGCCGGAAATCGGCAGCACCGGCCGCAGCGGCAACGAATTGTCGATACCGTACTACTGGAACATCCGCCCGAACATGGACGCGACCCTGACGCCGCGCCTGCTCACGGCGCGCGGCCTGCAGATGGGCACGGAGTTTCGTTACCTGACGGCCGCCAGCGAGGAACAGGCCGAGTTCGAGTACCTGCCCGACGACAGCAAGATCGACTCCAACCGGCACCTGATCGATTTCCACCACCAGACGCTGTTCGACAACGGCTGGCGTAACCAGGTCGACTACCGCGAGGTGTCGGACAACCAGTACTTCGAGGACCTGGGCGGCAGCCTGAGTGTCTCGAGCATCACACACCTGAATCGCAGCGTGCGTTTCGACTACTTCGGTGACACCTGGTCGATGATCGCCCTGTTCCAGGACTACCAGACCATCGACGAGGCGATCGTCCCGGACGACGAGCCGTACCGGCGGCTGCCGCAGATCCGTTTGCACGCCTACTGGCCGTCGCAGCTGCTCGGGCTCGACTACCGCCTCGACGGGGAACTCGTTTCCTTCGATCGCGACGTCGGCGTGACCGGCTGGCGACTGAACGCGGCGCCGCAGATCGAACTGCCACTGCGGCGGCCCGGCTGGTTCGCGGTGCCGGGCATTACCCTCGATCACACGCGCTACGACTTGAGCGATACGCCGCCCGGGACAGAATCGGACCCGAGCCGCACGCTACCGACCGCGAGCATGGACGTTGGCCTGAACTTCGAGCGGCTGATGAATTCCGATGCCGGCAATCGTCTGCAGACACTCGAGCCGCGCATCCTCTATGTGCACGTACCCTATCGCGACCAGGACGACCTGCCGGTTTTCGACACGATCGTGCCCGACCTCAATCTCGTCCAGCTTTATCGCAAGAATCGCTTCCTGGGCGTCGATCGCATCACCGACACGGACCAGCTCAGCGTCGGCGTGACGTCGCGCATCGTCGATACCGATACCGGGCGCGAACTCCTGTCGGCGACGATCGGCCAGGCTCGCTACCTGTCGGCGCAGGGCGTGAACC
>CALKYK010000578.1 GCA_938003715.1 uncultured Gammaproteobacteria bacterium | reverse complement strand
GTGACCGCCCGGACTTCGCCGTTCAGCGAGGCATGGAAGACATTGACGTAGCCCTGGTCCTGGGCCGTGAAATAGATGCCGCGATTGTTCGCCGACCAGAACGGGTTCGACGGCGGACGGTCGAAGTCGGCGGTCACCAGGCGCGCATCGTCGCCGCGCGCGTTCATCACGTACAGCTGCGGCATCTCGTAAGTGATATCGGAAAGCGGATAGCCGATGTAGGCGATGCGTTCGCCGTCACGGGACACGACCGGCGAGGCCCAGAATCCCGGCCCGCGCGTCAGCGTGCGCATCTCTTTCGTTGCCACGTCTATCGCGTAGATCTCGGAGCGCCGGTACGCGAAATCGACGTTGTCGTCCCTGAGACCGTCGAAGACGATCGTTTGGCCGTCCGGGGTCCAGTCGAGGCCCGCGCCGAAGAACAGGCCGTCGAACTGCGCACCGACGTGCCATTCGCCCTCGGTCAGCTGGCGGGCACTGCCGGACTCGGCCGGCACCACGAAGAGATGCGAAAAGCCCGGCTCGGTGAACCCGACCCCGTCCTGTCGATAGTGCAATCGGTCCAGGATGCGCGGCGGCTTCGTCCACTCCGCACCCTCCGGCGGCGCGGGCAGCTCAATCGACCAGTCGTCCTTCGCCGGCACGATGGCGACGAACGCAATGCGGCTGCCGTCCGGTGACCAGACCGGTGACGACGGCGCCATGTCGATGCGCGTTACCTGTGACACCGCCCCTTCCGCATCCATCCAGCGCACATGCAGCTGCGGCTTGCCGTTGGCATCGGCTGCGATGAACAACAGCCGGTCGCCGCTCGGCGACCAGCGCGCATTGGCGCCGTCGACCAGGAACCGGTTGCGTGAACCGTCGGCATCCATGATCCAGAGCGACGACGACCAGTTGTCCTTCTGCCGGTCGATCCAGCGTCGCGTGTAGACGATTTGCCGGCCGTCCGGCGACACCTGTACGTCGCGGACCTGTTCGTACTCGAGATAGTCGGCGACCGAGATCCGGTCGTGTTCGTCGGCTGCGGCGCCCGGCGACTGCAGCAGGGCAAGCGCGAGCACGCACGCGGCAAGCGCGCGACTTAGGTTCGATTGCATCGTATCCCCCGTCCTTGTTCTGCTTATGCTTGTACGGACTGCCGGACATGATAGCGCAAGCACGCGCACGCGGTTGCGCGCGTCGGATACCGTTACCGCGTCGGCTGGTCGACCACACTGTCCTGACGCGGCCGCTGCATCGAATCCCTTTCCTGCTTGCGGCGCAGCCGCGTGCGCTCGAGCCAGGCGAATACCGCACTGAGCTGGTCCAGGTCGTTGCGCGCGCGATGGTGCGGCAGCTCGCAGACACCGATGCCCGAACCCGCCGCCTCGACGAAATTCTGGCTGTCCCGCAGCATCGCAATCAGAGGGATCTTGAGACTGGTCAGGAAACGCATCAGCTGTGCCAGGCTGCGCGTATTCGCGCGCGTGCGATTTGCGACGATGCCGACATCGACCTGGCCGCGATCGAGCTGTGCGACGAGCAGCAGTTCGGCGATGAAACGCGCCGCGTAGCGGATATCGATCGCGGACGGCATGATCGGGACGATGACGTTCGACGCGTCGTAGACGAGTTCGTGAATCTGCGGCCCGTCGAGGCCGGCGGGGGTATCGACGACTAGCTGGCGGGTTTCGTCGGGCACGCGCAGCTGCCATGTGCGCGTGACGTTGACGAACTGCTTGTAGGCGGGCACGCCGTGTATCGGTGCCCGGTTCTTCGGCCGTTTCTCGAGCCAGCGCATGCTCGCGCCCTGCGGGTCGCAATCGACGAGCGCCGGCATGGGTCCGTTCAGCGCGAAGTAGGCGGCGATATTCGTCGACAGCGACGTCTTCCCGCAGCCACCCTTGGGATTGAGCACGACGATGCGCTGCAGGTCGTCACGATGGGGTGCGACGAACATGTTGGCCCCGCGTACCGGCATTGCACTCCGCTCTGCCGGCCGTCCGCTGACGCCCGATCCGCTCCCTGCGAATCCGCTATCAAGAAAGCTCGCGAATTGCCGGCGATTTTATACGTGCGGAATATATGTGACAAAAACCCCGGGGTTTGCGAGGAAATCGTCATAAAGCGGTTTACGCCACGACACTTCAGAAGTCGGCGAAAGAACCGGACACAAGCCGTTCAAAAATCTCGAACTCGAGCTTCAATTCAACGCCGATTGGAGGTCCGATCAGCGGTTCGTATCGCGCCGCGGCAGGGCCGACGGGTCGCTGCCTTTTGAGCCCGGTATCGGTAGACTCCGCAGGAAGCACGTCAGCAGGAAGCAGCATGGCCCTATTCGGTGAGATGCGACGCCGCAACATCTTCAAGGTCAGCCTGGCTTATATCGTGCTGGCCTGGCTGATCGTACAGGCGGCATCGCTCGCGTTTCCCGCGCTGGGCGTGTCCGAACGCGGTGTCGACCTCGTGACGCTGGTGCTGATCCTAGCCTTCCCGGTGCTGGTGTTGCTCGCCTGGGCGTACGAACTCACGCCGCAGGGTCTGAAGCCGACCGCCGACGTCGATCGCACGCAAAGCATCACCCACGAAACCGGGCGCAAGCTGAACAACGTCGTGTTCGCACTGCTGTCGATCGCTGCCGCCGTGCTGATTGCGAAGAACTTCCTTATCTGAACCCTATTCGTCCGCGTCCGGTACCGCGATCATGTCGATGCCGATCGCGCGAACGCGGCTGTTCAATGCCGGCAGGTTCTCCTGCCAGACGCTGTCCAGCAGTTCCAGTTCCGCGCGAATGGCACCCGCCAGTTCGTCACGCACTGCAAGCGCGCTGTCGGTCGGCCGGCTGTCGCCGACGTCGACGGTGCGCATCAGGCTGACCAGCTTGTTGTTCAGCCGGATCGGGTAGTTCAACGGGTCCTGCCGGCTCTCGTTTCGAGTCTGGTACAGCGATTCCTCGATCGGATCGATCGTCTCGCGCAGCAGCCCGATTTCCTCGATGAGCTCGGCTATGGCGCCACCCGCATCGGGCATCGACTCGATCCGCGCCTCGAGCGCATCGAGTTCGCCGCGCAGTGCGCGTATGCGCGTGATCTCGCCGTGAGTCCGCGACAGCAGGTCGCGGGCCTCGATGATGAAATCGAACTGCGCGCGGTAGTCGGATGCGGTCGCCGTGCTGCGGGGATCGGCAACGACCCGGAACTCGACGTCCTGCACGTACTCGCCCACCGTCAGTCGCGCGCGATAATCCCCGGGCACGGCGCGCGGGCCCTCTTTCATGTCCGCCCACAGGACGAGTTTGTCGAAACGGCGCATGCCCGGGTAGCGCAGGTCCCAGGCAAACCGGTTCAGTCCCGGCTGCGCCGTCAGTACGCGCGTTTCCGGCGCATCGTCCGGCCCGGGTTCCTCGTTATCTTCGCTGGCGGCATCCGCTTTGCGCGTCCAGGTCCAGATCGGTTCGTCGACGCGCGCGTCGAACACCGCCAGGCTGAGCTCCGTGTCCTCATCGGGTGTCGCATCCAGGCGGTCATGGAACACGACGCCGGTGGGCGGGGTCGTGCCGGCATTGCCCGGGTCGTCATCCCGCTCGCCGGCGGTCAGGCGAATCGCCGGGGCGGGCTCGTAGAGGTGCGCCGGTTTCTCGGCCAGCGCGTCGACGTGCCGCTGCAGGATGTTCAGGTCATCGAGAATCCAGTATCCGCGACCCTGAGCTGCGGCAACCAGGTTACCGTCCTTGACCGCGCGATC
>CALKYK010000577.1 GCA_938003715.1 uncultured Gammaproteobacteria bacterium | reverse complement strand
TGATGGACGAGGAGGTTAAGGGCACCTGCAACATGGAGATCCACCTGGATCGGCGCATCTCGCAGAAGCGCGTGTACCCAGCCATCAACATCAACCGCTCCGGCACGCGCAAGGAAGAGCTGCTCACAGAGCCCGACGAGCTGCAGAAGATGTGGGTGCTGCGCAAGGTGCTGCACCCGATGGACGAACTGGCCGCGGTCGAATTCCTGCTGAACAAGCTGCAGGACACGAAGACCAACGCGGAGTTCTTCGAGGCCATGAAACGGTAGACGATGAAACGGTAGCCGATGAAACGGTAGCCGCGAGCATTTGTACCACCAAAAAAAAGCCCCGCTCGTGCGGGGCTTTTTTTGTCAACGGGTCCGCTTTCAGCCGCCCCCGCTGCGGGCGGCGTCCACGCTCCAGATGCCCGAGCCTTTCGCCGAAATGTACAGGAAGACGAAGCAATACAGCACTGCGGCATCGCCCCGGTTCATGATCGGCAGCCAGTTCTCGGTGCTGAAGTGCGCCATCCAGTAGGCGGCTGCCATCAGGCCGCTCGCCAGGAACGCCAGCGGCGCCGTGAACAGGCCGATCATGATCAGCGCGCCGCCGATCAGTTCGATGCCGCCGGCGATGTACTGGATGTGCCAGGGTATTTCGCGGCCGAGCTCGGGAAAGTTCAGCAGCTTCTGGGTACCGTGGAAAAGGAAAACGAAGCCCGACACGATGCGCAGCAGCGCATAGGTCTGGTTTTCGTACGCTTTCATGAATGACACCATGGATTGGTCCTCGCTTTTTTCTTGTGTGTCGGCCGCGCGCATGCCTGGGAACGGCCCCGGTTTTCAGAACCTTGCGCAGCGAAGCCTACCATCGCCGCAGCGACTCTGCCCGCGCGGGTTTCGATATGCGAAATCGCCGCACGGGGTTCACGACGAACGCGAAGCCCGGTAAGGTCGCTGTCAGTGGTGCAGCTGATTACGGACAAGTCGTTAGAAATGCTGAAAAAAACCGATCGCACGACGATCACGCGCCATGCCGAACGCGGATCCTACGATCGCGATCTCGCCTATCGCATCCTGGACGAGGGGCTGGTTGCGCACGTTGGCGTCGATACCGGCAGCGGCGTCATGGTGATCCCTATGACCTACGCCCGGCTCGGCGACGAGCTCGTGTTGCACGGTGCCGTGGCAAGTCGCTGGCTGTCGAGTTTCGATGATGGCCGGCCTGTCAGCGTCTGCGTGACGCTGCTCGACGGCCTGGTGCTCGCGCAGTCGGCATTCTCGCATTCGATGAACTATCGATCCGTCGTGGTCTTCGGCACTGCCGACGTGATTCGGGACAAGGAGAAAAAGCGGGCGGCTTTCGAAGCGCTGCTCGAGCATCTCGTGCCGGGGCGGTGGGAGGACTGCAAGCAGCCGGATCGAAAGGAGACCGAGGCCACGGTGGTGCTGGCGGTGCCGATCCGCGAAGCCAGTGTCAAGGTGCGGTCCGGTCCGCCGAAGGACGCGGCGAAAGATCTCGGGCTGGGCTACTGGACCGGCGTGCTGTCGCTCTCGCTGGAGCCGGGCGAGGTCCACGCGGATCCGGCCAATGACGACGATCGGCCGGTACCGGGCTATGTTCTAAACTACAAGCGATAACCGCATGAAAGCAGGGAGCGCGAAATGATGAAGCGTCGGACGTTGAGCGTCATTACCTGCCTCGTTGTCGCATCGAACGCGAACGCACAGGGCCCGTCGAATCCTGCCGCCATTCCGCTTGAAACCTTTGCGCAGCTGCCGATGATTCGCAACGCCAAGCTGTCGCCGGACGGGACTCACCTGGCCTACATACGGCCGCTGAACGGGCGCGGTCACCTGTTCGTACAAACGCTCGATGGTAACGCGGAAAAACCCGTGATCATGCCGCCGGTCGACAACGTCGACTACGACTGGTTTCGCTGGGCGAACGAGGATCGAATCGTTTTCTCGATATCGGCCATGGACAAGCGCGGCATTACGGAAACGATGGAAACGCGGCTGCTGGCAATGAATCGCGATGCGAGCGACATTGCGCGCATCGTCAAACCCTCCACCGGGACGCGCACCGGTTCGGCGCTGCCGCGCGATCTCGACCCGCCGCAGATCCAGGACGACGTCATCCACTGGTTGCCGGATCAGCCGCATCACATCCTGGTCTCCGTCGACGGCGATCATAATGCCGCGGACGAAGTGCGCATCGTCGACATCCGCGATGGAGAGTACGACATCGCCCGCGACGATCACGCGGGCGTGCAGAACTGGTTGACCGATCAGGACGGAAATCTTCGGCTTGGCTGGGGATACCGAAACCTCAAGTTCGTCATGCTGGTGAAAAGCGAAAACGGCATGTGGCGCGCCGCGGAAAAGGCGGCGTGGTTCGAAGCCGATTTTTTCCCGCTCGCATTCACCGACTCGCCGGACATTGCCTACATGATCGGGCCGAACGAGCGCAGCTATGCCGTCGTGAAAACGGTCAACGTGCAGACCGACGAGTTCCTGGAAACCGTGTTCGAAATGGACGGCATCGACGCCGAAGGGCTGGCCTACGACCCGGTCACAAACCTGCCCGCGGGTGTACGGTACATCGATGACCAGCCGCGGGTGCAGTATTTCGACGAGTCGCTGGCCGGATTACAGCGCGCCATCGACGCGGCGCTGCCGCACACGTCGAATGCAATCGCCAGCATGACGCGGGACCGTCGCAAGGTGCTGATTCGCTCGTCCAGCGACGTGGATCCAGGCACCTACTCATTCCTCGACCGGGACACCGGCAGCCTGAGCCTGGTCGCCGAGGTGATGCCCGGGTTGCCGCCCGAGCAGATGAGCCCCGTTGAGCCGGTGCGCTACCGCGCGCGGGAC
>CALKYK010000576.1 GCA_938003715.1 uncultured Gammaproteobacteria bacterium | reverse complement strand
CCTCGCGCCGGTTCACGTCGGCGCTCCCCGTGCGGCCGGGCGCGCCCGTGCTGCTCGACCCGGTGCTGCTCACGATCGTTGCGACGCTGCTGTTCGGCGGTCTCGTGATCCTCGCGTCGGCGTCGATCTCGGTGGCCGACAACGCGGCCAACGACCCGTTCCACTACGTCGGCCGCCAGGCGTTCGCCGCGGTACTCGGTGTCGGAGTGGCATTTGCCTGTGCACTGATTCCGATGACGTTCTGGCGCAGCACCGGACCGCTCGCGCTGCTCTTCGGGCTGGCGCTGCTGCTGGTCGTGGTCCTTCCCGGCGTCGGCCACACGGTCAACGGCAGCACCCGCTGGCTGCGGCTCGGGATGTTCAACCTGCAGGTGTCGGAACCGGCGCGGCTGTGTCTTTTCATTTATCTCGCCGGCTACCTCGTGCGGCAGAACAGGAACCTGCGCGAGTCGTTCACCGGCTTCCTGCGGCCGATGCTGGTACTTTCGATCGCCTGCGGCCTGCTGCTCGCAGAGCCCGACTTCGGTGCCGCAATCGTGCTGCTGGCGACGGCGCTGACGATGCTGTTCGTCGCCGGCGCGCGGTTTCGCGACTTCTTCATGTTCTTCGGCGCGGCGGCGATTGCGATGGCCGGGCTCGCGCTGACCTCGCCGTACCGGCTGGAGCGCGTTACGGCCTTTCTCGACCCGTGGGCGGACCCGTACAACTCCGGCTTCCAGCTGACGCAGTCGCTGATCGCCATCGGACGCGGCGAATGGTTCGGCGTGGGGCTGGGCGACGGCGTGCAAAAACTGTTCTACCTGCCCGAAGCGCATACCGATTTCGTCTTTGCCGTGTTCGCCGAGGAGTTCGGCCTGTTCGGCGCAGTCCTGCTGATCGGGCTGTTCCTTTCCCTGGTCTGGCGCGTTTATCGCCTCGGCATGCGTGCGGCGAAAGCGGAAAGGTTTTTCGAGGCTTATCTCGCGATCGGCATCGGCACCTGGCTCGGTCTGCAGGCGTTCATCAACATCGGCGTCAATATGGGTCTCCTGCCGACCAAGGGACTGACCCTGCCGCTGATCAGCTACGGCCGCTCCAGCCTGCTGGTCACGCTGGCGAGCATCGGCATCCTGCTGCGCATCCACCACGAACTCGTTACCGATGCGCGCACGCCGAACCGGCGCCGCGCGGCCAGCGGGAGGAAGCGGCGATGAGCGCGCGACCGATCATGGTCCTGGCGGGCGGCACCGGCGGGCACGTCTATCCCGCGCTGGCCGTCGCGCGTGCGCTGCAGGCGCGGTCGCAGGACGTGGTCTGGCTCGGCACGCAAAAAGGACTGGAGGCGCGCGTCGTGCCGGCGGCCGGCATTCCGATCGAATGGGTCAGCGTGTCCGGTCTGCGCGGCAAGGGCGCGGCAACGCTATTGCTGGCGCCGTTCCGGCTGTTGCTCGCGCTCACCCAGTCACTCAAAGCCATGCAAAAACACCGTCCCGCGGCGGTGCTGGGCATGGGCGGATTCGTCAGCGGACCGGGCGGCGTCGCCGCCTGGCTCACTCGCCGACCGCTCGTGATCCACGAACAGAACGCCGTCGCGGGGCTGACGAACCGACTTCTGGCGCGTCTTG
>CALKYK010000575.1 GCA_938003715.1 uncultured Gammaproteobacteria bacterium | reverse complement strand
GGCGTATCTTCGCCGAGCAGGCGGCGACCTCGGGCAAGCCGGACGATATCGTGGAGAAAATGGTCGCTGGCAAGCTGGCCAAATTCCTCAAGGAAATCACGCTGCTCGGCCAGCCGTTCATCAAGGACGACAAGCAATCGGTCGGCAAGCTGGTCAAGAAAGCCGGCGCGTCGGTGACCGGTTTCGTCCGCTACGAAGTCGGCGAGGGTATCGAGAAGAAGGAAGAAAATTTCGCCGAGGAAGTGGCGCGGCAGATCGAACAGAGCCGGCAGGCGGCAACCTGAGGCGCGGCCGGATGGCGCGCAGGAGTTCGAGCGATCGAGGATGACACGATGAGCGACAAGCCGGTTCTCTATCGACGCGTCCTGCTGAAGCTGTCCGGCGAGGCGCTGATGGGCGAACTGGATTACGGCATCGAGCCGGAAACGATTCAGCGCATCGCCGCCGAAGTCGCCGCGGTACGAAAACTGGGCGTCGAGGTCGCGATCGTGATCGGCGGCGGCAACATCTTCCGCGGTGCGGGACTCGCCCGGGCCGGCATGGATCGCGTCACCGGCGACTACATGGGAATGCTGGCGACCGTAATGAACGCGCTCGCCATCCAGGATGCACTGGAAGCGCTCGACGTGTACGCGCGGGTGATGTCGGCGATACGCATCAACCAGGTCTGTGAGGACTACATCCGGCGCCGCGCCGTTCGCCACCTGGAAAAGGGCAGGGTGGTCATCTTTGCCGCCGGCACCGGCAACCCGTTCTTCACGACCGACAGTGCGGCCAGCCTGCGTGCGATCGAAATCGGGGCCGACGTATTGCTGAAGGCGACCAAGGTCAGCGGCGTCTACGACTCGGACCCGAAGATGAACGAACAGGCGTCGTTGTTCGATACCGTGTCGTTCGACAAGGTGCTGGTCGACAAGCTGAACGTCATGGACGCGACCGCAATCGTGATGTGTCGCGACAACAACCTGCCGCTGCGCGTGTTCAACATGACCGAGAACGAATCGCTGGTGCGGGCAATGACGGATGAGAACGTCGGCACGCTGGTGACGGCGTAACGAATGCCAAAGAGAGGTCCGAAGTGATCGAAGACATCAAGAAAGACGCCTCGGAGCGCATGGACAAGAGCGTCGCGGCAATGCGCCAGGAGCTGACCAAGCTCCGGACGGGCCGCGCGCACACGAGCCTGCTCGACCCCATCACCGTCGAGTACTACGGCGCCGAGGTGCCGCTGAACCAGTGTGCCAACATCAACGTCGAGGATCTGCGCACGCTGACCGTCGTGCCGTGGGAAAAAAGCATGGTGCAGCCGATCGAGAAGGCGATCATGAACTCCGATCTCGGCCTGAACCCGGCGACGGCCGGCACGGTGATCCGTGTGCCGCTGCCGCCGCTGACCGAGGAACGGCGCAAGGACATGATTCGCCTGGTCCGCCAGGAAGCCGAAGCCGGGCGCGTCGCCGTGCGCAACATCCGTCGCGACGCGATCTCGGACATCAAGGACCTGATGAAGGAAAAAATGATCGGCGAGGACGACGAACGCCGCGGCGAGGACGAGATCCAGGAAATCACCGACCGGCACATCGCCGCCATCGACCAGGTGCTCGAGCAGAAAGAAGCCGAGCTGATGGAAATCTGAGACCTCCCGAGCGACGTGGCCAACGGGACGGAAAAACTGGACGAGAACTCGCGGCCGGTCGTGCCGCGGCACGTCGCCGTCATCATGGACGGCAACGGGCGCTGGGCGAAGACGCGCGGGCTGCCGCGCCACGCCGGGCACCGTGCCGGGGTCAAGTCGGTGCGCGAAACCGTGGAGACGGCGGCCAAGCGCGGCGTCGGTTACCTGACGCTGTTTGCCTTTTCCAGCGAGAACTGGCGCCGCCCGAAGACGGAAGTCAGCGCGCTGATGTCGCTGTTTCTCGAAGCGCTGCAACGGGAAGTGGACGAGCTGCATCGTAATGATGTGAGACTCCGGTTTATCGGCGCCCGGGAGGAACTGCAGCCCGACCTCGTCCAGCGCATCAGTGCGGCCGAGGAGCGGACCGCCGGCAACGGCGGCCTGAACCTGCAGGTGGCGGTCGCCTACGGCGGCCGCTGGGATATTGTCAGCGCGGCGCGCCAGCTGGCGCGGCGCGTCCTGCAGGGCGAAATCGGCGTCGATGAAATCGACGCCGACCGGTTCGGCGGTGCGCTGTCCCTGGCCGACGTGCCCGATCCCGATCTCCTGATTCGTACTGGTGGTGAACAGCGCATCAGCAACTTCCTGCTCTGGAACCTGGCGTACGCGGAGCTGTATTTCTGCAGCTGCCTGTGGCCGGACTTCCGCTCGGCGCGCTTCGACGAGGCGCTGCGCTTCTACGCCTCGCGGCAGCGGCGCTACGGCTGCACCGGCGACCAGGTGGGTGCGGCCTGACATGCTGAAGCAACGCGTGGCAACCGCGCTCGTCGCGCTCGCGATACTGGCGCTGGTACTGTTCGTGCTGCCGCAGGCCGTGGCGCGCCTGGTCATTGCCGCCATCATCCTGACCGGGGCCTGGGAATGGGGCGGATTTCTGTTTCGCGACAGCGCCTCGCGTCGCGGCATCTACGCGGCGTTCGTGGCGCTTGCCGGCGCGGCGCTCCTGTACCGCATGCCGGACGCGGCGCTTCTGGACGTGGTGCTGAAGACGGGGCTCGGCTGGTGGTGCGCGGCGCTCGTGTGGCTGTTCTTCTACCCGACCCGCATCCCGCTGCCCGTCTCCTGGGTGGCTGGTGCGCTACTGCTGGTCCCGGCCTGGATGGCGCTCGATTACCTGTACATGCGCGCGCCCGAACTGCTGCTGTTCGCACTCCTTATAGTATGGTTCGCCGACATCGGTGCCTACTTCGTCGGCCGCGGCTTCGGCCGGGTCAAGCTGGCGCCGCAAATCAGCCCCGGCAAGACCTGGGAGGGCGTGCTTGGCGCGCTGACGGCGGTCACGGTGCTCGCGGCCGCCGGCGCCTGGTTCCTCACGCTCGAGGTGGCGGTGCTGGTTCCTTTCTGCCTGGCCGTGACGATGCTGTCGATCGTCGGCGACCTGACGGTCAGCATGTTCAAGCGCACCGCCGGGGTGAAGGACAGCGGGACGCTGTTTCCGGGCCACGGCGGCGTCCTCGACCGTATCGACAGCGTCACGGCGGCCGCGCCACTGTTCGCCGTCGCGCTGCCGTGGATCGGGCTGTGACGGGATCGGCCGTTCATCCGCGATTCAGCGCCGGGCCTGCAGAGTCCCCGGGAACCGGCCGCGCGCCATCCAGTCAGAACTTCGAGGCGGGTCGGCGAAGGCGGACAGGTACCCGGCCTATAATCCGTAACATGATGAATTCCGAGCAATTTGGAGGCGCAACGTGGGCGATGCGCTGATCAGCCTTCTGGCCTTTATCGTGGCGATCAGCGTACTGGTCGCGGTGCACGAGTACGGTCACTACATCGTGGGCCGCTGGTGCGGCATGAAGGTGCTGCGCTTTTCGATCGGTTTCGGCAAACCGTTGTACACCCATGTCGGGCGCGGCCCCGACCATACCGAGTACTGCATCTCGGCGATCCCGCTCGGCGGTTATGTCAAGTTCCTGGGCGAACGCTACGGCAGTGGCGAGCCGGTCGCGCCCGAGGACGAAGGGCGGGCGTTTCAGCACCGGCCGGTCTGGAACCGCATCCTGGTGCTGCTCGCGGGCCCGTTTTTCAATTTCCTGTTCGCCTTCGTCGCCTACTGGATCCTGTTCATCGGCGGTGTGCCGACGATGGTGCCGGCGGTTGGCTCGGTCACCGAGGATTCCTTCGCCGCCGAGGCCGGTCTCGAATACGGTGACCGGATCCTGCGCGTCGGCGAGCGCGAGGTCGGCGACTGGGAGTCGGCACTCGTCTCGATGCTCGACGAGATGGTCGGCACCGGCCGGGTTCCGTTGACCCTCGAACGCGAAGACGGCGCGACGCGTCAGACGGTCATCGAGGTCGGTGACGACGCGTCGAGGCTGACCGAGCCCGGCATGCTGTTCGAGGGCCTGGGCTTCGACCCGTGGCGACCCCGGGCCGTGGTCGGCGAACTGTCACCGGACGGCGCGGCCGAGGCGGCCGGCCTCGAGATCGGCGACCGGGTCGTCGCCATCGACGGCCAGCCGATCGAGACCTTCAGCGACCTGCAGGTCGTGGTCAGCGCACGGCCCGGCGAAACCGTGGCGATTCGCGTCGTCCGGCACGGCGAGACCCGCGACCTGGAGGCAACGCTCGACGCGGTCGACGACGACGGCGTGACGCGCGGCCTGCTCGGCGTCACGGTGCAGGGCGTCACCGACGACTACTGGTACCTGCGCAAGTTCGGGCCGCTGTCCGCGATCGGCGAGTCGATCGAACGCACCTGGACCTCGGTCGGATTCACGGTCCGAATGCTCGCGCGCATGGTCACCGGCGATGTGTCGATCAAGAACATCAGCGGGCCGATCAACATCGCCCAGTACGCGGGCAGCACGGCATCTGCCGGGTTCAATGCGTTCCTGAATTTCCTGGCGCTGGTCAGCATCAGCCTCGGCGTCCTTAACCTGTTGCCGATCCCGATCCTGGACGGCGGCCAGATCGTCTATCACGGCATCGAGGGCCTGAAAGGCAGCCCGATTTCGGAACGCGCCCAGATACTCGGCCAACAGTTCGGCATCCTCGCGCTGCTGCTCCTGATGACGTTCGCCTTCTACAACGATATCGCGCGGTTTTTCGAATGACGGCAAAGGCGACATTCTCGATCGGTCGTGGCGGAAGGCTTTGCGTCGCACTGCTTGCGGGGCTGCTCCTGTCGGCAGCGGTCGCTGCGCAGTCATCGTTCGTCGTGCGCGACATGCGCGTCGAGGGATTGCAGCGCATATCCGAGGGTACGGTTTTCAACTACCTGCCGATCAACGTCGGCGATACCGTCGATCCGGTGCGCATCCAGGAAGCGATCCGCGCGCTGTACACCCAGTCGCTGTTCGACGATATCGAAATGCGTCGCGACGGCGACACGCTGGTCGTCGTCGTCCGTGAGCGACCCTCGATCGAGTCGTTCACGATCGAGGGCAACAAGGACATCAAAACCGAGGACCTGATGGATTCGCTGCGCAACGTCGGGCTGGCACGCGGTCGCACGTTCGACCGCTCTGTGCTCGACGAGGTTCAGCGCTTCCTGACCGAGCAGTACTACGACCGCGGCAAGTACGGCGTCGAGATCAGCAGCGAGGTCACCGACCGGCCGAACAACACGGTGGCGATCCGCATCGACGTCAAGGAAGGAGACCGGGCGAAAATCCGCCAGGTCAACATCGTCGGCAACCACAGCTTCCCGGAAAACGAGGTCCGCGCCGATTTCGAGCTCGATACCGCGAACTGGCTGTCGTGGCTGCGGCAGGACGATCGCTACGCGAAGGAGGCGCTGTCGGGCGACCTGGAAACGCTGCGCTCGTTCTACATGGACCGCGGCTACGCAGATTTCCGGGTCGAGTCGACGCAGGTCGCGATTTCGCCGAACCGCAAGGACATCTACGTCACGATCAACATCCACGAAGGCGAGAAATACACGATTTCCGAAATCGATCTCGTCGGCGAGATGGTCGTGCCGGAACAGCAGCTGCAGGCGATGGTGATCGCGCAGCCGGGTTCGATTTTCAACCTGCGGCTTTTGACCCAGTCGGCGGAATTCATGAAGTTCCGGCTCGGCGAAGAGGGCTACGCGAACGCCGAGGTCGAGCCGGTGCCCGAACTCGATTACGACAACAAGGAAGTCAAGGTCACGTTCTTCGTCAACCCGGCAAGTCGCGTGTACGTCCGCCGCATCAATTTCAACGGCGTGAACCAGATCGACGACGAAGTGTTGCGTCGCGAGATGCGCCAGGCCGAGGGGGCCTACCTGTCGAACCGGCTCGTCGACCGGTCCAAGGTACGCCTGCAAAGGCTGCCGTTCATCGAGCGGGTGAACGTCGACACGTCGGCAGTGGCCGGAAGCCCCGACCTGGTCGACGTCGAATTCGACATCGAATACCGGATGCCGGGCCAGTTCTCCGGAGGACTGGGCTACTCGGAAGCGCAGAAACTGATGCTGAACGGAAGCATCGTGCATTCGAACTTTCTGGGCACCGGAGAGCGCGTCGCGCTGAACGCCCAGTCGGGGCGCTTTTCCACCTTCTATTCACTGTCGCACACCGACCCGTACGTGTCGCGCAACGGCATCAGCCGCACGGTCGGACTGAATTACCGCGACATTACGCAGTTCACGTCCGCGTCGTCGGATTTTTCGACCGAGAGCTACGGCGGCTCGCTCGAATACGGCATTCCGATCACCGAATACCAGAGCCTGAGTTTCGGCCTGGCGTTCAATCGCGCGGAACTGCTGTCGTCGAACCGCAGTACCCTGCAGGCGCAGGAATGGGTACGCTTTAACGGCAACCCGTTCGAAGTAGAAAGCGCGAGTTCGACGAACTTTTTCGGCACCCGCTTCAACGCGATCGAGGCGATCGTCGGCTGGATCTACGATAGCCGCAACCGGGCGCTGTTCGCCAATCGCGGCTCCCGGCAGCAGGTGTTCCTGAGCTACGCGGTGCCCGGCAGCGAAGTCGAGTACTTCACGGCGCGCTACAACTATACAAAATACATTCCCCTGTTCGGGGCCTGGACGTTTCGCGTCAACGCCGAGCTGGGCTACGGCGAGGGGCTGAATGCGACCACGGCGCTGCCGCCGTACAAGCAGTTCTTCGGCGGCGGACCCGAGTCGATCCGCGGCTACCGCGAATCCTGGCTCGGGCCGCGCGACTCGTTCGGCAACCCTTACGGGGGCAACGTGTTGGTCGCAACTCAGGCAGAGCTTATAATCCCGCTCCCGGAGAAGTTTTCGAGCCAGGCGCGGGCCAGCGTCTTCTACGACGCGGGCAACGTCTTCAACACCGGCGAAGTGTCGTTTTTCGACAGGTTGGGCAGCCCGGTCACGTACGAGCCCGAAGTCGACGAGATCAAGACGTCGGTAGGCATTGCCGTGCAGTGGCTGGCGCCGCTCGGATTGTTGCGCTTAAGATACGCGTTGCCGCTGAACGAGTTCAAGGGCAACGACCGGTTTTACGGAGATCAGATCGAGAGATTTCAGTTCTCCATTGGACAGGCTTTTTGAGGATTGGATTTTTTATGAATACGGTAAAACGGTATCTGGTTAACGCAATGGCGGGGATTGCATTGATCATTTCTTTCGCGGCCTCGGCTGGCGCCCAGGAAATCAAGATCGGTGTCGTCAACATCCCCGCATTGATGGACCAGGCGCCGCAGGCGCGGGTCGCGATGACTGCGCTGGACGAAGAATTCAAACCTCGCCAGCGCGAGATCATCGCCAAGCAAAACGAGTTCCAGGAGCTGTCGGAACGCGTACAGCGCGATCTCGCCGTAATGGGCGAAACCGAAAGGCGCAACGCGGAGAAAGATCTGCGCGACCTGCAGCGGGAAGTGACACGTCTGCAGACCGAATTTCGCGAGGACCTGAACCTGCGGCGCAACGAGGAACTCGGCAACCTGCAGCGCTCGCTCCTCAAAGAGGTGCAGGACTATGCGCAGTCCGCGGGTTACGACCTGATCGTCGGCGACGGCGTCCTGTACGCATCCGGCGCGGTCAATATCACCGAAAACGTGCTGCGGGCCATGGAAGCGAATTTCCAGGCCGCCGGCAACTGAGCGTCGATACTGGTTGAGCAGGCGGGTGGTGGTCGCGGCGGAGGTGCAGGCGCTGCCGGAGGTGGGCGCGAGGATGATCATGGCCATGACTGAGACCGCCTGCGGGGAGATCCGGATTGGCGACTAGCCTCGGGGAACTGGCCGCGAGATACGGTTGCGAGCTCGTCGGCGAGCCGTCCATCGAGGTCGTGCGCGTGGCGACGCTCTCCAACGCCGGCCCCGGTGCGCTTTCGTTCCTGGCCAACCGTGCCTATCGCGACCTGCTCGCGAACACGACCGCCGCGGCGGTCGTGCTGCACGAGAATGACGCGGACGCGTGTCCCGTCGCTGCGCTGGTCAGCGACGATCCCTACCTGACCTATGCACACATTGCACGGGAGCTGCATCCCGACGAGCCGCTCGTGCCCGGAATTCATGCCTCGGCAGTGGTTTCGCCGCGCGCAAGCGTCGCGGCTGATGCGCAGGTTGCCGAGCATGCGTCGGTCGGCGAGGAAACGGTCGTCGAAGCCAGCGCGCTGATCGGTCCCGGCGTCGTTGTGGGACCGCGCTGCATGCTCGGTGCAGGCACGCGCGTCCTGGCCAACGCGGGGCTGGTCCAGGACGTGTCGATCGGCCAGCGCGGCATCGTGCACCCGGGCGCCGTACTCGGCAGCGACGGGTTCGGCAACGCGCAGGGCGATTCGGGCTGGGTCAAGGTGCCGCAGGTCGGCGGCGTACGCATCGGCGACGACGTCGAGATCGGCGCGAACACGACCATCGATCGCGGTGCGATCGACGACACGGTGATCGGTAACGGCGTGCGGCTCGACAACCTGATCCAGATCGCGCACAACGTGCAGGTCGGGGACCATACGGCCATGGCGGCGTTCGTCGGCATCGCCGGCAGCACGACGATCGGCAGGCGCTGCATGCTGGCCGGCCGGGTCGGCGTGGTCGGGCACGTCTCGATCTGTGACGACGTCGTCGTAGGCGGCGCAGCGGTCGTATCGAAGGACATTACGGAACCGGGCTTCTACACCGGCAGTTTCACCGCCGAAAAGGACCGCGACTGGAAGCGGCGCGTCGCGCGCTTCCGTCGTCTCGACGATCTGGTGAAACGGGTCGCCGCGCTGGAAAAGGGCAGGCATGACTGAGAAGTATCCGCCGCCGCTCGACAGTCTCACGATCATGCAGGCGCTGCCGCATCGTTATCCGTTCCTGATGATCGATCGCGTGCTCGAATACGAGCTCGGCCAGTCCATCGTCGCGCTGAAGAACGTCACCGGCAACGAGCCGTACTTCCAGGGTCATTTCCCGGGTCGCCCGGTCATGCCCGGCGTGTTGATTATCGAGGCGATGGCGCAGGCGGGTGGCGTCCTGTCCTGGCTGACGATGACCGACGTGGAACCCAAGCCGCTGTTCTTCCTGGCCGGCGTCGACAACACGCGCTTCCGGCGCACGGTGCTGCCCGGCGATCAGCTGATGGTGCACGTCGACGTCGAGCGGGTCCGGCGCGGCATCTGGTTCTATCGCTGCAAGGCCATGGTCGGCGACGAGCTGGCCGTTGCCGCCGATATCACCTGCGCGCCGGGAGGAGAGCGATGACGATTCACGCCACGGCCGTGATCGCCGATTCGGCACGCATCGCGGACGACGTGACGATCGGGCCCTACGCAGTCATTGGCGACGACGTCGAGATCGGCCCGGGCTGCACGATCGACAGTCACGCGGTGATCAACGGTCCGACGCGAATCGGCAGCAACAATCATATCTACCAGTTCTGTTCCATCGGCGACGATCCGCAGGACAAGAAGTATCGTGACGAGCCGACGCGCCTCGAGATCGGCGACGGCAACACGATTCGCGAATACTGCACGATCAGTCGCGGCACGGTCCAGGACGAGGGCGTCACGTCGATCGGCGACGACAACTGGATCATGGCGTACGTGCACATTGCACACGACTGCCGTATCGGCAGCCATACGATCTTCGCCAACAACGCGACGCTGGCCGGGCATGTCCACGTCGGCGACTGGGCGATCTTCGCCGGCTTCACCGGCGCACACCAGTTCTGCCGCATCGGCGCACACGCCTTTCTCGGCATGTATGCCGGAACCAGCCGCGACGTACCCGCGTACGTGATGATCGGCGGCCAGCCGCCGTCGCCGAAAGGTATCAACAGCGAGGGCCTGAAGCGCCGCGGCTTCG
>CALKYK010000574.1 GCA_938003715.1 uncultured Gammaproteobacteria bacterium | reverse complement strand
ACACCGCGAGAACCGCCACGCAGGAATACTCGAGCGGGATCCTGTCGCGGGAGAACAGTATCAGTGCGGCGATTGTCATCGCTATCGCCGCGATCGCATGCGGCTCGAGATTCATCCGTCGACAGGACTCCGAGAAGCAACAGCGATAATGACGATTCTACTGCACACCGCATGCCGATTCTTCCGTCGTTGCGGCACGTTATTCGCCACCCGGATTCGATGCTATCCTTCGTGACCATTCGAGACCGGGTATTTCGCGCTTGCTCAACTGGATCGGCAAACTGTTCGGCGACAGGACTGCAGTCGAAGCGCAGCGCAGCAACCCGGCGCTGAAGGCAGCGGTCGCGGAATCGGCGCAAATCTACAGCGCACTGCCGCTGTCGGCGCTGATCGACGCGGCGCGTCGCGCCGAACTCGCGCGCACGATCTATCTCGAGATCAACACGATCTGCAACGCGCTGGACCCGGTGTCTGCCTGCCGCGAGGCGCTGGCCATGACGATGCTGCGCTTCGCGCCGCTCCAGGTCGTGATGGTGCCGCCGCGCCCGGCGCCCGACCCGTTCGGGCTTCGTGACAGGAGTGGCATCAGCGGAGACCTGCGGTCGGAGATCGTGCGGCTGTGCGCGGTCGACGACGTGCTGCGCTCGGAAACCTTCCAGGAGACCGAATCGGGCGAATTCGACGACCTCGTCGCCGTCATCGAGCGCATCTACTGGGAAACCCGCTGGCTGATGGACACTTTGAACGCGACGCGGAAAGCACTCGGCGACATGCCGGAGGGTGAGGACTGGTACGACGACTTTCTCTACGCGAGCTGTGTCAGTTGCGAGCACCGCCTGCGCTGGAGCCTCGAGCTGCCGCCGGCACTGCCCGGCGACGACGCGAAGCAGCAGGCGGAGGCCTGCTCCGTGTTCACCGATATCGTGCTGTCGGGCAGTCGCGATCCGCTTGCGGAATGGCGTGACTACGTCGCAAGTCTCGGCGTCGCGCCGGCCGCACGGCATGCCTGAGGCGTCGGGCAGCCGGCCACGCTGGCAGAGTCCGGTCGTACTGCTCGTGCTGATGAGCATCGCGATGCCGATCGCGTTCAACGCCTGGAACGCGATGCTGAACAACTTCGCGGTGGAGCGCGCGGCGTTTACAGGGGTCGAAATCGGCATCCTGCAAAGCCTGCGCGAGATTCCCGGGTTTCTCGCTTTCACGACCGTTTTCGTGCTGCTCGTGCTGCGCGAGCAGACGTTTGCCGTGCTGTCGCTCGCCATGCTCGGCGTCGGCGTCGCGATGACGGGTTTCTTCCCCAGCGTGTACGGCCTTTATTTCACGACCGTCGTGATGTCGCTCGGATTCCACTACTTCGAAGCGGTCAAGCAGTCGCTGGCGCTGCAGTGGCTCAGTCACGAAGAAGCACCGAGAGTGCTCGGCAAGCTGATTTCCGTTGCCGCGATCACGTCTCTGAGCGTCTACGCCCTGCTGTGGATGCTATTGGAACTTGCCGGTCTGGCTTTCACCTGGAATTTCCTGATCGCAGGCGCCGTCTGCGCCGGGCTTGCGCTGGTGATGTGGCTGGGGTTTCCGCATTTTCCCGCCCGTACCCGGCAGCACACCCACCTCGTGCTGCGCAGGCGCTACTGGCTCTACTACGCGCTGATCTTCTTTTCCGGCGCCCGGCGGCAGATTTTCATGGTTTTCGCCGCGTTCCTGATGGTCGAGAAGTTCGGCTACAGCGCGTCCCAGGTCACGCTGCTGTTTCTCGTCAACTATGCATTCAATTGGCTGTTCGCCGAGAAAATCGGCGCGCTCATCGGGCGCATCGGGGAGCGCCGTGCGCTGACGATCGAGTACGTCGGACTCGTGCTGGTATTTACGTCCTACGCGTTCGTCGAGAACGCGTACCTCGCCGCGGGCCTGTATATCGTCGACCACATGTTTTTTGCGCTGTACATCGCGATCACGACCTATTTCCACAAGATCGCCGACCCGAAGGACATGGCAAGCAGCGCCGGGGTGTCCTTCACGATCAATCACATTGCAGCCGTCATCGTGCCGGCGGCGCTGGGCCTTTTATGGGTGGTCTCGAACGCTGCCGTGTTCCTGATCGGCACCGGCTTCGCACTGTGCTCGTTGGCCCTGTCGCAGATCGTTCCGGACCGGCCGGCGCCGGGAAACGAGGTTCGATTCGGCGCCCGGCCTGTCGCCGAAACGCGCGCCTGAACCGTCAGTCGAAGCTCGTGTTGTCGCGAAAGGCGACGCCGTTCGCCAGGGTCTTGTGCACCGGGCAGCGGGTGACGATCTGCTGCAGGCGTTTTTTCTGCGCGTCGTCAAAGTCGCCGGAGATGTGCACATTGCTCGTAATCTGCTGGATGTAGCCGTCGTCGCCGGCGTCGCAGTTTTCGCAATCGTCCGCGTGCACGTTCGCAAACTCGAACTCGGCGCTTATTTTGTCGAGCGTCATCTTCTTGTGTCTGCAGTACAGCGCGACCGTGAGGCAGGTGCACGCGGCCAGCGAACTCAGCAGCAGTTCATAGGGGTTCGGGGCGGTGTCCGTGCCGCCTTTGTCGATGGGCTCGTCGGCCGACCACTCGTGTCGTCCATTCGAAAGTGAAACGACCATGCCGGTCGACAGTTCGGCGCTGATGCGGCTCATGATGGCTACTCGCAACGGAAACGCGTCATCATAGCTGCTGTTCCGCTACGATGCGCGGATGGAGTTTTTCCTCGTCGCATCGGCCGCATTCTTCGTGGCCGGGCTGGTCAAGGGCGTCGTCGGCTTCGGCTTTCCGATCGTTGCGCTGATCATTCTCACGCTGTCCTCGGGTCTGCTCGACGCGCTGGCGCTGCTCGTCGTGCCGCCACTGCTGACCAATGTGTGGCAGGCGATGCCCGGCGCCTACCTGCGCCGGATCATCGAAAGTATGTGGCTGTACTTCCTGCTGGCGGTCGCCGGGATTATCGCCTCGTCGCAGTTTCTCGACGTCGTCGACGCCAACCTGCTCACGGGGCTGCTCGGCACGGTGCTGGTGTTCTATGCGCTGTCGCAGCTGTTCGAGCTCCGGCTGCGGATTGCTCGCGGGCACGAGCGGCTGCTGTCCGTATTTCTCGGCGGCATCAACGGCCTGCTGACCGGCCTCACCGGGTCGTTCATGGTGCCGTCGGTCCTGTACATGCAGGCGCTGCAATTCCCCCGCGACATGCTGGTCCAGGCGATGGGCGTCTTCTTCGCGATATCGACGCTGACGCTGGCGCTGTCGCTCACCGGGAACGGGCTGATCACGTCGGACGACGCCGGCTGGTCGACCGCGGCGCTCGTGCCGTCGTTCATCGGCCTGTACGGCGGACGATACTTACGGCACCGCATCGACGAGCAGCGTTTCCAGACCGTGTTCCTGGCCGGCGTGCTGCTGTTAGGCGCCTACATTGCGTGGCGCTCGTTCGGCTAGCTCGGCTGAATTGCGCCTTTGCCCGGGTTAGTCTTAAATTCCTGCTTTGTTCGTGTCCCGGGATAGTACGTTGATGCACCATTCGATACACCGCGCCATGGCGCTGCTGGTCGCGACCCTGGCGGTCTGGACGAACGCCGGCCTCGCGCAATCGGCGGCCGACAACGAACGGCAACGTGCGATCCGTGCCAAGCAGGTCGCGCCGAACCCGCTGCCGGTTCCGGATTCGGTGTGGATCGAGGAATTGACCTACCTCGACGTCCGCGACCGCATCGCCGCAGGCGCGACGACCGCGATCGTGCCGACCGGCGGCGTCGAGGAGAACGGACCGTACCTCGCGACCGGCAAGCACAACGTGATACTCGAGGCGCTCTGCCCGGCGATCGCCGAAGCGCTCGGCAACGCGCTTTGCGCGCCGATCGTGCCGTTCGTCCCGGAAGGCAGTTTCGACCCGCCGTCCGGGGCGATGCATTTCCCGGGCTCGATTTCAGTTCGCGCCGAAACGTTCCAGGCGCTGCTCGAGGACATCGGGGACAGCATGCGCCTGGCCGGTTTCACCGACGTCGTATTCATCGGTGACAGCGGCGGCAACCAGCGCGGCATGGCCGCGGCCGCCGCGGCGCTGAACGAGCGCTGGAAGAACTCCGGCACGCGCGCGCATTTCGTCGCCGAGTTCTATCAGCCCGGCTGGGAAGAGACGGAGACGTACACCGAGGAAGTGCTCGGCGTACGCGAAACGAAAAGTGACGGTCACCACGACGACATCTGGGTGACCGCGATGATGATGGTGACGGATCCGCAATCCGTGCGGCATCGGCAGCGGGTCGCTGCCGGGCTCGCGTCGATCAACGGCGTCGACATCTCCGATCTCGACGAAACCCGCGAGCTCGGCCGCGAGATGGTGGAATTCCGTGCGAATTACACCGCGCGTGCGATCGAGGCGGCTATCGCTGCCCGCTAGCAGGACACGCAGTTGTGATTGTTGATCGCGCCGTGGCTTTCCAGTAGCGCGATCGTCTCCGGGTACGGCGGCACGCGCTCGACCGGTCCGTTCGCCATGTCGACCGTCGTTTCGCCCTTGCGGCTGACGACCTTCACGTCCGCGCCGCGATCGATCAGGTACTGCACGACCTCGTTGTCGCCCCGCGATGCGGCATGGTGAAGCGGCGTGTAGCCGTTCGCGTCACGCAGGTTCACGTCCGCGCCGCATTCCTCGACGAGAAACCGGACCGCCGGGAGCCACGCGTCGGGTGCGTGCTGGTGCGCATTGCCCGCGAACCACTGGCCGTAGCCGGCACCCGCGGCCGCGTGGATCGGGTAGATGTACGGACCGTCGACGGGGACGTCCGGCAGACCGGACGGATCCGGCGCATCGCCCGCGCCGTCTTCCTCGGCCGACTGCTGCCGCCGGCGCCGCTTCGGCAGTTTCACGGTCGGGACGTCGGTCAGCGCACCGCGCGATTTCAAAAGCTGCATCGCCGGAACGTCCAGTGCCAGCGCGGCGCGCCAGAACGGCGTAGCGCCCTTGTAGTGCAGGCCGGCCTGGCCGCCGAGCACGGAAAACGTGTACTCGGCGAACCACAGGTGCGTGTTCAGCCGCACGTTCGGATCGGCTCCTGCGTCGAGCAGCGCGCGCATGACCTCGAGGTGCGTCGCGCGCTGCTGCTGGTGTTCGATCGGGTGCGCATACGATGCCCGGGACGCCCACTGGCGCTCGAGTACCGCGAAGAGAGGCGTGGTGCCGGAGACGCTGGCGCGGTGCGGGGTCGCGCCGCTGCGCAGCAGTTCCAGGGCGAGGTCGAACTGACCGTTGATCGTCGCCATCAGGAGCGGCGAGGTGCCGACGCCTGCGGAGACCTGGTCGATGTCGGCGCCGTGATCGAGCAGCAGGCGCACCGCATCGGCGTGGCCCTGCCGGGCGGCGTGCAGGAGCGGCGTCAGCCCGCCCCAGGCGGCGACGCGCTGGCCGTAGGTTGCCGGTGTCGGTTCGTCGTCTTCCTGCTCATCGCCAGCGTAGTCGTATATCGGTTCGCCGTCGGGATTGTAGGTCACCGACACGACGCAGGTGCTTTCATCGGCGGCCTGCGG
>CALKYK010000573.1 GCA_938003715.1 uncultured Gammaproteobacteria bacterium | reverse complement strand
TCTGCATCTTTGTTTCCGCGCAGATCTTACCCTTCATGTCGTTGGGATTGCCGAGCACGTCCATGATTCTTCCGATCGTTTTTTCGCCGACCGGCACGGTAATCGGGCTGCCCGTGTTGGTCACCGCCATGCCCCGCTTCAGGCCCTCGCTCGAGCCCATCGCGATCGTCCGCACGACGCCGTCGCCGAGCTGCTGCTGGACTTCGAGCGTGATGTCCGCCTGGTCGATGACAAGGGCGTCATACACCTTCGGAATCTGGTCTGCCGGGAACTCGACGTCCACGACGGCGCCAATAATCTGCACGGTTGTTCCGGTGCTCATCTTTTATCCTCTGTCTGCGGCGGCTCGTCTGCCGCCGTCATTCACACTTTGAATTCGCTTAACCCGACACCGCGGCGGCACCGCCGACGATCTCGGAAATTTCCTGCGTAATCGCGGCCTGCCGCGCCTTGTTGTACTGCAGCTGCAGCTTGTCGATGATCTCGCCGGCGTTGTCGGTCGCCGACTTCATCGCCACCATCTTCGCCGCCATCTCGCAGGCGAAATTTTCGACGGCGCCGCGATAGACCTGAGATTCGATGTAGCGCATCAGTACGTCGTCGAGCAGTTCAAGCGCGCTCGGCTCGTAGATGTAGTCCCAGTGGTCCTGCAGCGTTCCTTCGCCGATGTCGATCGCACTGACCGGCAGGATGGTCTTGATCTCGGGCTTCTGGCTCATCGTGCTGACAAACTCGTTGTGGACGAGAAACAGGCGGTCGATCTTTCCGTC
Source organism: uncultured Gammaproteobacteria bacterium (assembly GCA_938003715.1). Classification (GTDB taxonomy): domain Bacteria; phylum Pseudomonadota; class Gammaproteobacteria; order Steroidobacterales; family Woeseiaceae; genus SZUA-117. Next base: position 9,739 of record CALKYK010000573.1, on the reverse strand, counting down.
GCTGTAGGAGTCCAGCATGATCTTGATCGCACCGATCAGGTCGTTGACGTGCGGCCGGTCGCCCAGGTGCGTCGCGGTGCCGACGACCTTGCCGCCGATGCGGCGGAAAAAGCGCACGGCCTTCGCGCCGACGAGTGCCAGGTCGACCTCGACGTCCTGCTCTTTCCAGCGCACGAGATCCTTGATTACGGTCTTGAACAGGTTCACGTTCAGGCCGCCGCACAGCCCGCGGTCGGTCGAGATGACGATATATCCGACTCGACGCACTTCGCGCTCCACCAGCCACGGATGCTTGTAGTCCGGGTTGGCGCTGCCGAGGTGACCGATGACGCGGCGAATGCGCTCCGCGTACGGGCGCGACGCCTCCATCTGCTGCTGGGCCTTGCGAATCTTGGAGGCGGCGACCATTTCCATCGCTTTCGTGATCTTCTGCATGTTTTTCACGCTTCGGATCTTGGTGCGTATTTCTTTTTCGCCCGGCATAAAGTTTCCCAGCTCCTATCGAATGGCGCGATGACTGTTTCTGGCAGTTGCCCTGCGAGCTGCCAAAGCCATCTCAATCGCGTTCCACTTACCTAAAAAGCACCCTTCTCCTTGAACCCGTCACAGATCGCCTTCAGTCCCGCCTCGATCTCGTCGTCGTAGTCGCCGGTCTCGTTGATCCGGTCGAGCAGCGCCTGGTCGTTCGCCCGCGCGAAGTCGTGCAGGGCGGATTCGTAGTCGCCGATCTTCGACACGCTGACCTTGTCGAGGTAGCCCTCGTTGACCGCGTACAGCGACAGGCCCATTTCCGCGACTGACAGCGGCGAGTACTGCTTCTGTTTCATCAGCTCGGTGACGCGCTGGCCGCGCTCGAGCTGGCGCCGTGTCGCCTCGTCGAGGTCGGAGGCGAACTGCGCGAACGCCGCGAGCTCGCGGTACTGCGCGAGCGCAAGTCGCACGCCACCGCCGAGCTTCTTGATGATCTTGGTCTGCGCGGCGCCGCCGACACGCGATACCGACAGGCCCGCGTTGATGGCCGGGCGGATACCGGCGTTGAACAGGTCCGTCTCGAGGAAGATCTGGCCGTCGGTAATGGAGATTACGTTCGTCGGTACGAACGCCGATACGTCACCGGCCTGGGTTTCGATGATCGGCAGCGCGGTCAGGGAACCGGTCTTGCCCTTGATCTTGCCGCCCGAGATTTCCTCGATGTAGTCGGCATTGACGCGCGCCGCGCGCTCGAGCAGGCGCGAATGCAGGTAGAAGACGTCACCCGGGTAGGCTTCGCGGCCCGGCGGGCGGCGCAGCAGCAGCGATACCTGGCGGTAGGCCCAGGCCTGTTTGGTCAGGTCGTCGAAGATGATCAGCGCGTCCTGGCCGTTGTCCATGAAGTACTCGCCCATCGACGTGCCGGAATACGGCGCGATGTACTGCATCGCCGGCGAGTCGGCGGCCGCGGCGGCGACGACGATCGTGTGCTCCATCGCGCCGAATTCCTCGAGCTTGCGCACGACGCCGGCGATCGACGATGCCTTCTGCCCGATCGCGACGTAGATACATTTGATGCCGGTACCGACCTGGTTGATCATCGTGTCGACCGCGACGGCGGTCTTGCCGGTCTGGCGGTCGCCGATGATCAGCTCGCGCTGGCCGCGACCGATCGGCACCATCGAGTCGATCGACTTCAGGCCGGTCTGTACCGGCTGGCTGACCGACTGGCGCTCGATGACGCCCGGCGCCACCTTCTCGATCGGCGAGCTCAAATCTGTCTCGATCGGGCCCTTGCCGTCGATCGGGTTGCCGAGTGCGTCGACGACGCGGCCGAGCAGCGCCTCGCCGACCGGCACTTCGAGAATGCGGCCGGTGGTCTTGACGGTGTCGCCCTCGGTGATGTGCTTGTAGTCGCCGAGCACCACCGCGCCGACAGAGTCCTGCTCTAGGTTCAGCGCCATGCCGAACGTGTTCTGCGGGAACTCGAGCATCTCACCGTAGCGTGCGTCCGCGAGCCCGTGGATGCGCACGATACCGTCGGTCACGGCGATGACCGTGCCGACGTCGCGCGCCTCCGCGCTCGCCTCGAAGTTCTCGATGCGCTCTTTAATCAGCTGGCTGATTTCAGAAGCCTTGAGTGCCATTGTTTTTCCTCTTTATGCGACCAGCGCGTTCGACAGGCTTTCGAGCCTGCCCCGCAGTGATCCGTCAATTACGATGTCGCCGGCGCGGATGACGGCGCCGCCGATCAGTTTTTCGTCGATTTGCGTGCTCAGGTTGACCTTGCGACCGAGCCGCTTTTCAAGTGCCTTGACGATTTCCGCCTGCTGCGACTTGCCAATCGGGGCCGCTGCGGTAACGACGACGTCGACGGTGTTTTCGACTGCGTCTTTCAGCTCGTCGTAGTGCTCGGCGATTTCCGGCAGCACGTCTATACGATCGTACTCGAGCAGCAGTTTCAGGAAGTTCTGCCCGTGATCGTTGCCGCCGCCGAACAGCCCGCCTTTACCACCGGCATCGGCGAACAGCCCGTTCAGGAACTCGAGGCGCTCCTCGTCGTTCATGGTCGGATTGGCGAGAAAGCGCGCCACGCGACCGTCACGCATCAGCGCGGCAGCCAGTTCCAGTGCCTTGCCGACCACGTCGAGCGAGCCGTTGTCCCGGGCGATCTCGAAAACGGCCTGCGCATAAGGCCGCGCTATCGTGTGCTTGTCCGCCATCGACAGTCGACCCCTAGAGCTGCGAGGCGAGCTGGCTCAGGATGTCGTCGTGAGCCTTCGGATCTATTTCGCGCTGCAGGATTTTCTCTGCGCTGGCGACGGCGATTGCGGATACCTGGCCACGCAGCTCTTCACGTGCGCGGTTCACTTCCTGCTCGACCTCCGATCGCGCGGCGGCCAGCTGTCGCTCCCGCTCCTTTACGCCGTCCGCCTTGCCTTCGGCAACGATCTCGTTCGCCCTGGCATGCGCCTGGTCGAGAATTGACGTCGCCTGCTTGCGCGCGTCGCCGATGATCTTTTCCGCCTCGGCCTTCGCTTTTTCCAGGCTCTGCTGGCCGCGCTCGGCGGCGGCGAGCCCGTCAGCGATCTGCGTCTGGCGTTCCTCGATCGCGTTCATCAGCGGCGGCCAGATGAACTTCATGCAGAACCAGACGAAAACGATCATCGCGATCGTCTGGCCGATGAGGGTCATGTTGATGTCCAAGGTCTTCTCCTGGTGCCGGTTCGTCTCCCGCCGGGGCGGGTTCGTACGGTCCGTGCGCGGCGATTAGCCGCCGGCGAGCGCCTGCTGCAGCTGGCCGATGAACGGGTTGGCGAACGCGAAGTACAGCGCGATACCCACGCCGATCATCGCGACCGCGTCGAGCAGCGCGACGACGAGGAACATCTTGGTCTGCAGCATCGGCGCCAGCTCCGGCTGTCTCGCAGCGCCCTCGAGGAAGCGACCGCCGAGCAGGCCCATGCCGATACCGACACCCAGTGCACCGAGGCCGATCAGGATTGCGACGGCGAGAGCGGTGTAACCAATTACAGTTTCCATCAGTTTCTCCAGTTAAGGATTTTGTCCAAAGTCGATCAGTGTTCTTCCGATGCCAGGCTCAGGTAAACAATCGTCAGCATCATGAAAATGAAAGCCTGCAGCGTGACGATCAGTATGTGGAAAACCGCCCAGGCGAAGTGCAGCGGCAGCTGCCAGATACCGAGTATCGCGATCAGGATGAAAATGAGTTCGCCGGCGAACATGTTGCCGAATAGCCGCAGGCTCAGGGAAAGCGGCTTGGCGAGCAGCGCCACCGATTCCAGGATGAAGTTGAAGGCAATGATCAGCGGCGCGGCGATCAGCCCCAGCCCCTTCGTGGGGGGCGCGATCGGGTGCAGCGTCAGCTCGCTGATGAAGCCGGTTACGCCTTTGTTCTTTACCGTGTAGAAGATGATCAGGCAGAACACGGCAATCGACATGCCGAACGTGATGTTGACGTCGGTCGTCGGCACGACTTTGAGGTACGGGACGCCGAGCAGCAGGCCGAGCTCCGGCAGCCAGTCGACCGGGATCAGGTCCATCAGGTTCATGAAGAACACCCAGACGAAGATCGTCAGCGCGAGCGGTGCGATGAGCTTGCTGGTGCCGTGGAAGGTGTCCTTGACGCTCGAATCGATGAAGTCGACCACGAGCTCGACGAACGCCTGCATCTTGCCGGGCTTGCCGGCGGAGGCTTTCCTCGCAGCGCTGCCGAAAATCCAGGCGAAAATGACGCCGAGGAGGATCGAGAAAAACATCGAATCGACGTTGATGGCGTACGGGTTGCCGGCACACTGGTTCCAGACCCACTCGCCTTCGACGCGACAGACCTGCAGGTTCTGCAGGTGGTGCGAAATGTATTCGCCGGACGTCGCCGGACCGTGTCCGCCCTCAGTCGCCATGCTTCGTGTTCTCGTCTCTCTCGTTCACGTCACGTACCAGGAAGCCGGTGAACGTCATCAGCTGTGCCACGATGAAGCCGGCAAACAGCGGACCGGCCGCGAGCGGCCGCACCGTGATGAAAACCGCGCCGAACATCAGCACGGTCAACACCAGTTTTCCCAGTTCCCCAATGTATGCCGCTCGTACCAGGGCCTGCGCCCCGGGTTCACGACGCGGCACTGCGAGCCGCAGCGCCAGAAAGGCATTCGGGATCACGCAGATCAGGCCCCCGAGCAGTGCCGAGTAGCCGGAAATACGTCCGTCAGTACCCCAAAAAACCCCTGCCAGGAGCGCGCTTGCCACGAATTGTGCGAGGAGGACTCTTGCCACCATCGGTCGCTGGCCTCCGGCACTAAAAACGCCACGTCCATCGGCTGACCGGTGGTAAGTGGCGTTTCGACGCTTATTTGTCCAAGCTGGCCCCTGTTGAGGCCGCGCATTATAGAGGTGCCGGTATCCCAAGGCAACAGACGCGAACACGTGAAAACCCCTGCTTTTGCCGGGTTTTTATGGGGTTTGCCGGGTCTCTTTCAAGCGCCTTCGGAGGTCCGGTTTCATGCTCCGGGACGAGGTCTTGCCGACTGCTTGCGGGGACAAAAAACGGCCCCCGGGAAGGGGGCCGTGCCGAGGGTATGGCGGATCGGGATCAGCGATTCGGCCACTGCGCCCAGTTGGAGCAGTTGGAACCCTTGTCCCGGCCGTGCAGCTCGCGGAGCAGACCGCCGTAGATCGCATTCATGATGCTGCGGGGTTTCGCGAAGAGGAAACCGTCCTTGACGCCAATCAGGCCGAAGTGAGCGGCGCTGACGCCGTGCCCGGCCTCGTGTATGGCGACCGTCGGAAAATCGAAAATCCGGATGCCGCTCGGTTGCCGGCCCTCAACGCCGTTGTCTGCCCACTCGAATTCGTCGTTGTAGTAAATCTCACGAAAAGCGACGTCGAATTTGCCGTTGTTGTCGATGTCGGTGAAGTTGCCGCTACCGTCGACCCAGAACAGGGTAAATGCGACGCCGAGCACGTTCGGGTTGGCCGCGAAGTAGGGAAATTCCGCGGCGGAGAAGAAGCCCATCTGCGTCAGGTCCGCCTCCCAGATTGCAAAAATCTGTCCTGTCTGGAAAAACAGTTCCACGACGCCGGGATTACTCGAGCGACCCGTCTCGGTGATGTTCATGTTGCTGCAGACTTCCCGATCCCAGATGCCTATCGATTCCGTCATCCAGAACCCCTGGTTCAGGAGATTGCCGTCCGACGACGAGTTGTCGGGATGCACCGCGAAATTGACGCCGGGATCACCGCCATTGAAAAAAGCCCGCCGCGGATCGCCGTAGACGAAATCGTGGGATAACTGCCCGTTGCCGACATCCTGGCGCAAAATGATCAGCTGCCCCGGTTCCCCGCTGTCAGGATCGGTAATCGTTTCAGCGATTGCCAGCACAGCCGTATGGTCGCTGTAGTCCTGGGCCATCGCAAAATTTGCGATGAACGCACTGCCGAGGAGGATCAGCGCACTGTTGATGATTGTCTTGATTGTTTTCATTGCTGGAGGGTCTCCCGATTTTTGTTTCTTGTGTAACGAGGGGAAGCGCAGCGTCGCACAGCACTGCGGCGCAGGCAATGGCGACCGCGCGTTTGTTACAAAACTTTTTACATAATCTTTCGGTCTCTCCGGCCGGCTCGGCCGCGTCTCGTGCAAATGGCGGCAATGCGAACTGCCGCACACTCCGACGCCGTTGCGGGACGTATAAATGAATCATTGACCAGAACGCCGCAACGGATTCGGCGTAAGCAGACAATGAGCGGGTCTTCAACCGGACACTGGTCCCGGAGCGAACATGTTAACGCTGGTAAGCGAATCACTGGGCAGGACGCAGGCCCTGGTCGAGGTTGCGAGGGAGCTCTCGCTCAATCTCAGCTATTTCGGTAATGCCGACACGCTGGTCCGGCTGATGGGCGGGCGTTCGCGGCGCTTCGTCCTGATGACCGAGGACGATCTCGATCCGGCGATTCTGAAAGTGCTCGCCGACCCGTCGATCGGTGCCGAATTTGGCGTCGTGCTGCTGGCCGAGCAGGACACACTTCGCGACAGCGGCCAGGCGGAACTGCTGCAGCGGCTCGAGGACGTCACGAACGTCGAATGGGCCGGCGTTGCTGCCGACCACGACAGCCTGAGCGCGGCGATCCGCAAATCCCGGCGGCGCATGCTGAAACTCGGCAAGGACGAACTCGAACAGGCGATTGCGGAGCGACAGTTGCGCCTGCAGTACCAGCCGAAAGTCGAGCGGACGGACAGCATGGAATGGCAGACGACCGAAGCCGAGGCCCTGATTCGCTGGCTGCACCCGAAAAACGGGCTGCTCGGACCGCTCGAATTCCTGCCGGAGGCGGAGGCCTTCGAGCTGATGGGACCGATCAGCGAATTCGTGCTACACGAGGCGGCAGCGCAGCTCGCGCGGTGGCGCGAACAGGGACTCAGCCTGAACTCCTGCATCAACCTCGCATCGAGTCAGCTCAACAACCCCGAGCTCGCCGACGTGTACGAAAGGATCGTGACCGCACACGGCCTCGAGTGTTCGAGCTTTACCTTCGAGGTTGCGGAGCAGGACGTACTGAATTCCGAAGCGCCGCACCTGAGGGTACTGAAGGCGCTGCGCGAAAAAGGATTCCGTATCTCGCTGGACGATTACGGCGTCGCGGCCTCGTCGCTCGGCATGTTCGAACAGCTGCCGGTCGACGAAATCAAGATACACGCCTCCGCGCTTCGCCGCGCCCGCGAGAACGAAGTCGCTCAGCAGGTGCTTGCGGCGATCACGGGGCTCGCGCACAACCTCGGCATCTCCGTTTGTGCCGAAGGCGTCGAGGACGAGGAAACTTTCGAGTTCCTGAAGACGATCGAGTGCGACAAGATGCAGGGCTTCCTCATTTCGGAGGCGGTCACGCCCGACATCATTCGCAAAGTCTACAGTGCCGTCTCCGGCAAGGTGGAAGAGGTCGCCTGATCAGGACGCCTTGCGCCGCGCGCCGCGGCCACATTCGACAATGTGTACTGACGGGTCGTCGCTGACCTTGCCGATGATCGGCTGATCCGCGTAGCGCGGTTCGGCGACGAATTCCCAGCCGCCGACCCATTCGTTCACCATCGCGATCTGGTAGGCGAGGCCACGCTCCTCGACGCTCTTGGTCACCACGAAGCGCCGCCAGTAGTCCTCGCGCAAACCCTCGGTCTTGAATCGCCGGACGTAGGTTTTCTTGTCCGGCCAGGCGCGGTAGCTGCCGTCCGGTCCGATCGGTGCCGCGACGATTTTCAGGCGCAGGGGTTCTTTTTGGGCCACGACGGAATCCTTGGTCGAACGTATACGGTGTGTATCGTCCGCTTCCGCAATTCCTTCAGAGTATAGCCGTATTGGTAAATTTTTGACTTATGTGGTCCGTACAGATCATGTACGGTAATTATTCCTACCATTTCTCCCGCATTGGTCGCAAATCGATCTCGAACGACCAGGCGGACCTCGGCTGGCTGGTCAGGGTGTGAGCCATCGCGGCGATGTCGTCGGGCTCGAGCTTTTCGCCCCCGTCGCCGGCCGGCTGGTCCGGCGCACGAATGCCGCCGTCGATGATCATCACCGATACGTGAATGCCCGAGGGCCCCAGGTGCTTCGCCATCGACTGCGCCAGGATTCGCTGCGCCGCCTTCGCCGGCGCAAATCCTGCAGTCTTCGGCACGCCGCGCAGCGAGGCGGTCGCGCCGACAAACACGATGCTGCCGCGACCGGCCTTCTTCATGTCCGGTATGACTTGCTGCGAGGCCACCAGTGCGCCGAGGGTATTGATGCGCCAGCCGAGCTCGAACTCAGCCGCCGTGATTTCCTCGACGGTCTTCCAGCTGCCGCTGCCGGCGTTGTAGATCAGGACCTCGACCGGCCCCAGGTCCTTGCGGATGCTCGCGAACGTCTTTTCGATGGCCTCCGGGTCCGATGCGTCGCACGCGTAGGCGCGCGCGTCTCCGAGTTCCCTGGCCAGCAGCGATGACAGGTCCGTGGAGCGGGACAGGAGCGCGAGCGCGTAACCCTCGTTGCTGAAGCGGCGCGCAAACGACGCCCCGTTGCCGGGACCGATGCCCACGATCGCGCAAACGGGTTTCGCCATATCAGGGAGACCCTACTTCAGGTGGCCAATGATGCCGTCGAGTTCGTCCAGGCTGTTGTAGCTGATGACCAGCTTGCCGGCGCCTTTCTGCGTGTGCTGGATCTGCACCCTGGCGCCGAGCTTGTCCGTCATGTCCTTTTCCAGGCGCAGGATGTCGGCGTCCTTCGCTTTCGCCGCCGGCGTGCTTTTCGCTCCCGCCGGTTTCGACTGCATGCTGCGCACGAGCGCTTCGGTCGCGCGCACCGACAAGCCTTTCTTCGCGATCTGGCGTGCGACGTCGTACTGCTGCGTCTTGTTGCTGATCGCGAGCAGCGCGCGCGCGTGGCCCATCTCGAGCTGCCGCGCTTCGAGCATCGGTTTCACCTTGTCCGACAGTTCGAGCAGCCGCAGCAGGTTGCTCACCGCCGCACGCGATCGTCCGACGCTGTCGGCCGCTTCCTGGTGCGTGATGTCGAATTCGCGGATCAGGCGATCCAGCGCACGCGCTTCCTCGAGCGGATTGAGGTTCTCGCGCTGGATGTTTTCGATCAGGGCCATTGCGATCGCGCCTTCGTCGGGCACGTCGCGAACGATTGCAGGAATCTCCTGAAGGCCGGCCATCTGCGCAGCTCGCCAGCGTCGCTCGCCGGCGATGATCTCGTATTTATCGGGCTTGCCTGCGCCGCTTTGTATCGGTCGCGCGACGATCGGCTGCACGACGCCCTGGGCCTTGATGGAATGGGCCAGGTCTTCGAGCGTGTCCTGGCGCATGTCGACGCGCGGCTGGTAGCGGCCCCGCTGCAACAGGTCCAGCGGGATGTTCTTCAGGTCATCCTGGTCGGCGCCGTCACCGCGTTTCGCGGCCACCGGGGTCGACAACAGCGCATCGAGGCCACGCCCCAGTCTCTTTTTTTTCGCCATGCTCATCAGTGTACCTCACAGTCTCCCTACTGCCCGAGCGCCATGCGCTCGTCTTCGCGGCGCAGCACCTCGCCCGCCAGCGCGAGATACGCGAGCGCTCCGCGTGAATTCCTGTCGTGAAAAAGTACCGGCCGGCCGAAGCTCGGCGCCTCGGCGAGGCGCACGTTGCGCGGCACCACGGTGCGAAACACCTTGTCGTCGAAGTGATTGACGAGCTGCTCGGAAACTTCGTTCGACAGATTGATGCGCGGGTCGACCATCG
>CALKYK010000572.1 GCA_938003715.1 uncultured Gammaproteobacteria bacterium | reverse complement strand
GGAACACGCGGTCGCCCCAGACGACGGGGCACGACCAGCCCCGGCCCGGCACGTCGACCTTCCACGCGACGTTCTCCGTCGTGCTCCACGTCTCGGGCAGGCGGGGGTCGTCGGCCGCGATGCCGTGGCAGAAGTGGCAAAGGGATTCTTCGATGACTTCCCGGACATGCGCGTCGAAATGCGCGAGCTCGAGATCGGCGACGAGTTGGTGCGCTATCACTGGCGCTTCACCGGCACCAACACCGGACCGGGCGGCACCGGCGCGCCGGTCGATGTCGTCGGCTACGAGCAATGGACGATGAGCGAGGACGGATTCATTGCGCAATCACTCGGCTTCTTCGATGCAGAGGACTACCAGGCGCAGCTCAATCGGCCGCGGCCGCTGACGCCGGAATCGAGCAATGCCGACGTCGTCGCGCACATGCTGCAGCACGAGAAAAACCAGACCCAGACGAGCGCGCTGGCCGAGAACTTCCCGGACCTCTCCCGCGAGCGCGCGTACGACATCCAGAAGCTGCGCCTCGACCAAACCGCAAGCGATGAAAACCCGCACGTTGGCTGGAAACTCGGCTGGACACGGCTGGCCGATCCGAATGAACCCCTCGATCCGATCGTCGGCCATTACCTCGCGTCACGCGTGTTCGAGGCGGGCCAGCCTCTTTCTACGCGCCATTTCACGAACGGCACGGCAAATGCCGAACCGGAGATCGTGTTCTATCTCGGCAAGGACCTGCCGGGGCCGACTCACACGCGTGCCGATGTCATCGACGCGATCGAGGGCGTCGGCATTGCGATGGAGTTCGTCAACTGGCGCGCGATGGAACCCAGAACGCGCGAGCACGCGATTGCCGACAATGGCATTGCCGCCGGCGTCGTGCTCGCCGACCGTCGCTTCGACGTACGCGACCTGAACTTCACGCAGATCGAAGGCGCGGTGACCGTCAACAGTGCTGAAACGAGTACCGGCCGGACGACCAGCATCATGGGCAAGGACCCGATAGAAGGCCTGGTCTGGGCCGCAAACGAGCTGCTCAAGTACGGCATGCATTTGAAGGCCGGCCAGTTCATCGTCTCCGGCACCGTGTGCCCGCCGCTGCCGGTTTCCGCCGGCGATACGGCGAACATTGCGTTCACGGGAATGGGATCGCTCACCGTACAATTTTCGGAATAGTTTCCTTAACTGGTGGCTGACGCGGTTCTAGCGCTTAAATAGTAAAAATGGCGGCTCCCGGTGAGGAGGGCCGCCGTTTGCGTAGTGGACCTGTGCCCGTTCAGCTTGCCTTGCGCAGCTCCGAGTGAGATTTCAGAACGCGATCGCCGTCATCCTGTTCGATCAGGTATGCCGGGTTGTCCTCGCTTCCATCCCGGGTGACTTCGCTGCCGTCGATCGAGCGGGTCACCCTGGTTTTGAAGCGCTCTGCAATCTTCCCATCGCCGTACCCGTCGCCCCATTTCCATTTGACCCGGTCGCCTACTTTGTAGCTGTCTGCCATCGTTCGGTTCTCCTGTTGATTGCTCGCCACGCTGATCGCACGCCAGGCGGATGGACTCACATTGCCGGCAAAATCAGTGATTGCGCAATGCCTCGATGAGCTCATACTTGTCCATCGTAGAGCGGTTTTCGATGTCCAGCTCGCGTGCGCGTTCGTAGAGCTCGTCGCGGGTCCATTGCTCGTAAGGTGAGCTTTGTCCGCCGCTTTTGCCGGGCGAGTTGCCCGCCGCTTTCGCATTGGCAATGCGCGCCGCCTTCTCCTTGCTTGCGCCATCCTCGCGCAGCGCCTCGTATGTATCGTCATCCTTGATGCTGGGGCCGTGGTCGTTGCTCATGAGTGTGCTCCGTTGCGGCTTCAGGCCGCTTCGCGTTCCAACGGCGGGTAGTCGGTGTAGCCCTCCGCATCCCCGCCGTAGAAGGTGTCCGGATCTGCGCTGGCGAGCGGCGCGTTTTGCCGCACTCGCGCTGGCAGGTCGGGATTCGAAATAAACAGCTTGCCGAAGGACACGAGGTCGGCGCGCCCGTTTTCGACGCTCGCCTGTGCCGTTTCGATGTCGTAGCCCTCATTCGCCATGTACAGCCCGCCGAATGCCGCTTTCAGTGCATCGTAGTCGAAGTCTTCGAGATCAGTTTCGACGACGTGCAGGTAGGCGATGTCCCGCTTGCCGAGTTCGGTGGCAGCCATCGTGAACGTCTCTCCGGGGTTGTCGTCGTGCATGTCGTTGAAGTCATTACCAGGCGACAGGCGAACACCCACCCGGCCGGCGCCGACTACGTCGCTGACCGCGTCGGTAATCTCCAGAAGTAGTCGCGCGCGATTCAGGGCGGATCCGCCATAGCGATCGGAGCGCTGGTTGCTGCCCGAGCGAAGGAACTGGTCCAGCAGGTATCCGTTTGCGCCATGAATTTCGACACCGTCAAAACCGGCCGCCATCGCGTTCCTCGCGCCGCTTGCAAACTGCTCGACGATGCATGGAATTTCTTCGCCCTCGAGCGCACGGGGTTTGGGGAAACGCTGCATGCCATCAGGCGTGAATGCTTCACCATCCGGCTGTATGGCGGAAGGCGCGACCGGCAGCTCACCGTTCGGCTGCAGCGAAGGGTGCGAGATGCGGCCGACGTGCCAGAGCTGAAGGAATATCTTGCCGCCTTGCTGGTGCACCGCATGGGTGATGGCCTTCCAACCTTCGACCTGTTCGTCGCTGTGGATGCCCGGCGTGTTCGGATAGCCGACGCCTTGCGCCGACACCTGCGACGCTTCCGTGATGATCAACCCGGCGGATGCACGCTGACGATAGTACGTTGCCATCATCGGCTGCGGAATCGTGTCTTTCGCCCGATTGCGCGTCATTGGCGCCATTACGAAGCGATTGTCGATGCTTAATTCGCCGAGTTTCAGCGGTGAAAAAAGGTCCTTCGTTTTCATTCGATTGATTGATTACTGCAGGGATGATCAACGTAACAACTAATCGCGCTGAACTCTCGCCGGAAACGTAACAAATCATTTCCGTACGTATCATGATGTCGCGGGCGTAAATGCGACTGGCGACTGCGCGGGGAAATCGGCTCGGATATGACCCGGGCAGACGAAGAGGATTCCTTCTCGCCGCATGCATGCGATGTGCTGACGACGACGCACGATCACACAATCTCTGCCTGCCCTGGAACGGCGGGCTTTGCCGTTGTTGTCACCGATACTGTCGTCGCACAGCCGATCGTGCCGAGGACCGGCGACAGCCGCGTCGCGACGTCGACGAGTTCGCGCAGCACCGAATCCTGAACATCCGATTCCAGATTGACGCTGATGCGAAGCTCTCGATAGCCCGGCTGTGCGTTGTCATCGATACCGAGGCTGCCGGCAATATCGATGTCACCCTCGATATCCGTTTCGACGGCGTCGAGATGCTCGCCACGAACTGACGCCTGCCACACGAGCGTTGTCGTGATGCAGGAAGCCAGTGCTGCAAGCAGCATTTCGAGTGGGCCCATCGCGTTGTCATTGCCACCGATTGTCTCGAGAATTTCGGACTCGAGGACGTGAGGCCTGGCGCGGTCCAGGTGCGCGACGCCGTCGATGTCGAAGTCCCTGATCGTTGTTCGGGTGTGCCCTCCGTCCAGCCAGCGGTTTCGCGCGCGGTAGCGGATTTTGCCGTGGTTTCTCTGCGCACGAAGCTTGCCGAGGGTTTCGTTCAGCGCCACCCGGTCCAGGCCGTTCACTGTCGGCCCCGTTTGCGGATGCGACAAGGCGACTCGATCCGTTAAAGGCTTACTTCGCATGCAAAAAATGTATCCCGTTGCACGCATAAATCCTTGTCCAAGGGATGATTATTGTGTGGTGAAACTGTGATATATCTAACTGTCTGAACGTCAGGCCAGTCCAGGCAGCACCCCGAGAGGTGCGCGATGATTTATCGATTCGGCGACTGTGAAGTCGATACCAAGTTACTGGAGCTGCGCCGTGCGGGTACCGTGCGCGCGATGGATCCGCTCGGTTTCGATCTGCTGGTCTACCTGATCGAGAACCGCGATCGTGTACTCACAAGAGACGAGTTACTGGACTCACTGTGGCCCGGCAAGGTAGTCACCGATTCCGCGTTATCCAGCCGACTGAAGTCCGTGCGCGCTGCGGTGGGTGATACCGGGGCCGCACAGCAAATCATCAAGACCGTGCACGGCCGCGGCTATCGCTTCGTCGCTCCGATTTTGGGTGATGGGTCAGCCGAATCCTCCCTCGTCGATGCGAGGCCCGGACTCACTCGTACGCCTGCGATTGGTCGCGATTCCGAGCTCGGCAAGCTTTCGCGGTGGCTTAATCGTGCGCTTGCCGGCGAGCGCAGCGTGGTCTTCGTTTCGGGCGAAGCCGGCGTCGGCAAAACCACGCTGACACGGGCGTTCCTACATGGTGCACGCAAGCAAGCGAATGTTTTCGTTATGCATGGACAATGCGTCGACCTGCGCGGCGCAAGTGAGGCCTACCTGCCGTTGCTCGAGGCGGTGGGCCGTGCAGGCCAGGAAGATTCCGGCGTACAGGCGCTGATTCGGCAGCACGCACCAGCATGGCTGGCGAACCTTCCCGCGCTGGCAGCGAACGGCGGGGAACCGCCTCGCGACACGCTGTACGGCGTGACCGCGGGGCGCATGCTGCGCGAGCTTTCGGAAATGCTCAACGCTCTCGCAGCCGACAGAAACGTAATCCTCGTGCTCGAGGACCTGCACTGGTCCGATCCCTCGACCACGGACTGGCTCGAGTACTTTACGCGCCGCAACGACCGGGCACACATCCTGTTGATTGCAACGTTTCGCCCCGACGCATCCTGCCTTTCCGTATGCCGCGAACTCGCGACCCGCGGCTACGCGCATCACCTCCCGCTCGAGTCCATCGAGGAAGCGTACGTCAGCGAGTACCTGAACAACCGGCTGGATCATCCGCCGACGCCCGAGCTCGCAGCCCTGACGTATCGACGCACCGGGGGTTTTCCGCTGTTCATCGACACGCTAGTGGATCATTGGCTCGAACGCGGATTGATTCACCGCGCCGACGGCTACTGGGCTGCTTCGCGAGACGCCGACGCGCTGCTCGCAGACGTGCCTGAGGACCTCGCGCAGCTGATAGAGCAGCAACTTCTTGCGCTGAATGCAGAACAGCGCGAGCTGTTCGAGACCGCTGCGCTCGCCGGTACACCTTTTGCCGCGGCAT
>CALKYK010000571.1 GCA_938003715.1 uncultured Gammaproteobacteria bacterium | reverse complement strand
CCGCGGGTCGGGGTTGTGTAGTGGCGGGTCGTTGGAGTCGCGGAAACCCGGCAGCCAGTGATCGACGGTGGTCGAGCCTATATAAAGAGACGGCGGTGAAGGCAGGTCGATGTGTGATTGCACCTGCTGCACAGCGTCCGTAAGCGCCATGCGCCGATATTCGAAATTGAATCCCGTGACATCGTCGTTGTAAAAGATCCGGCCACAGGCTTCGGGCGGCGCGTAGAGGGCCGTGACCGCGTTGCCCGAGTCGAAACCCTGCAGGTAGTCGATGATCCGGTCCGCAGACTCGAGGCCGTGCTGCACGGCGGGCCAGTCGCGGACCAGCCCTCGCTGACGTCCGCCGCGGTAACGCCGCTCGTCTCGTTTACGGTACGACTGATTTCATTGACGACGTGCTGGCTGCTCATGCGCGTGCCGGTTTTCCAGTCAGGCACGCCGCCGGTTGCGTCGTTCGATGACGTCGCGCATCCGCGACAGGGAGGCGACCGCCATGAAGACGGGCTGCAGGTAGCCCGCCTGGTTCAGCGATTCGAGCACGTCGCCTTGCAGCTGATAAAGTCGTTCTTCGGCAATGCAGTAGAACCCCTGCACGCTTTTCTTGTCGCCGTCGTTGAAGGTCAGGTCCAGCGTTATCTGCTCCAGGAGTTCGTGCTTCAGCAGCGCATCGATGAAGCCGAGGCCGTGCTGCAGTCCGCGATGCAGTCTGTCCAGCAAAGCGATCTTCTGTTCGAGGAACGCGGTCGGGTTGCCGTCATCGTCAAACAGCGCCTCGCCTTCTTCCGTGCTGACCCGCGGATGGGCGAGATCGATGGACACCGCCGGCCTGTCGTTTTCGCCGCCGGTGGCAATCAGGAAAGGCTGGCGCTCCACGGCGGCCGGGACATACGGTGCGTCCCAGGTATCGTCTTTGAGGAACAGGTTCTGATCGGCCTCGAAACCGAATATGGCTGTCGCGAAAAAGCTGCCGCTTTCCGGGTCCTTGGTAAAAAGGATCGGGTAACAGCTCTGGATGTCCCGGAACTCCATCGGGTAGGTCATCGTATACATGACGGCGTCGCCCAGGCTGGAGCCGAAGCCGGTCCTGACGCGCAGTTGCCGGTGCTTTTCCTTGTCGAGGACCTCGTACTGACTCATAGCTGCACTTTACCCGATGCCGTGCTCAAAGCTTCTGGAAACCGAATTCACGTACTTTGCCCAGCAGCGACCGGTTGTCCGGCATCGCCTTGCGGAGCTGGTCGGCCCGGGTCGCAGTTTGCCGGAACAGCGCTGAAGCGCGCTGCCGGCGCTGATCCTGCCGGAGTCCGCGGGTGGCGCGGGCCTCCGTCCTGAATCCCATGCCGTACAGGATGTACTGGTAGCTCGCTGTGGGAAACAGGTCGTCGACCGCTTCCGCGTCCTGGTGCCAGGGGCTGCGATAGCGCCACAGCTCGAGCTTCTCGCCAAGCGAATCCGGAATGCTTGCGGCGGCGCGATTGTCCTGCCAGTAGGCAGAATCGTCACGCGCGCTCAGAACGTAATGCAGTTTCAGGAACTCGACGATTTGCTCCCAGTGGCGCAGGAATTTCTTGTTATAGCGCGCGGCGACGATATCCATCACGTCCCGCGTCGGGGGCAGCTGCTCTGCGATCATTGCCGCGGCCAGTTCGACCAGCACCAGCGCCGACGCTTCGAGCGGTTCGATGAATCCCGACGACATGCCGATCGCAACGCAGTTCCGGTGCCAGAACTCGCGCCGGTGTCCGGGCCGGAAGCCGATCTTCCGCGGCTCGGCGTCGTCCGCGGCTTTTTTTCCGGCGACTTCCTCGATGTAAGCCAGCAGTTCCGCAGCGGCATCGTCTTCTGAGATATGGGCACCGGAATAGACGTGACCGATACCGCGCCGGGTGGGCAGGCCGATGTCCCAGATCCAGCCGGCCGTCTGCGCGGTGCAGGTGGTGTGCGGGTTGAT
>CALKYK010000570.1 GCA_938003715.1 uncultured Gammaproteobacteria bacterium | reverse complement strand
ATGTGCGGGAGCGGCCACCCGACGCTGGAGGTGGTCGAAGGCCGGGTGCCTTTCCTGGACCATCGGATCGTCGAATTCGTGATGGGACTTCCACGCAACCTGCGCGCCGATACCGGCGGTACGGGCAAGCCCTTGTTCAAAAATATTGCGGCACGACGACTGCCACAGGACTTTGTTTATCAGCGAAAGCGCGGTTTTCAGGCGCCGGTGAAGGAATGGAAATCGAAGGCGTTCAAAAGTATTTACCTTGAAGCATTGGTCAGGTTTTCTGAACGAACCGGGATTTTCGATGCAGATTCTGTTCGTGACCTGCTGCAGAAGAGGTCTGATCGGTTGTATTTCACGCTGCTCAACTTCATGATCTGGTACTCGATTTTCATCGAAAACGTCGTGCCAGACCTACTGGGCGAATTGACTCCGCGGGGCCGGTCGAAATAGAGACGGAACCGAAAGTACTTTTCGTCGTCGGAATCGGTCGATCTGGCACATCGCTCGTGCAAAGCATGATCGCCGCACACCCTCGAGTTGCAGTTCTTCCGGAAACCAGTTTCGTACGACGATACATTGTCACGCGAAAACTTGAGGACTGCTATCGAGATGGTGGGCTCGAGCAATGCATCGAAGTGCTCGAAAAGGATACGATCCTCGAAAGACTTGGCGAAGATCTGCCGACGCTGCTCGGGGAAGCGGCGAAAGTTTCGCACTTGCCTCTCGATGCTGCGTTGTTCACGCTGCTTTTAAGGAAGGTTGCCTCCGACGACGGCGCAACGCTGGTCGTGGACAAGGACCCCCGGCTGATCGAGCGAATGACGTTGTTGAAACGAATCTGGCCACAGTGCCGTATCCTGCACGTGTTTCGCGATCCCCGGGACGTACTTGCATCCAAGAAAAAAGCGGCATGGTCGAAAGGAAAACCCGCAATCCGGCACGTGCTGGCGGGCCGCATTCAATGGCAGATTTCGGAGAGGCAGTCAAAGCGCCTGACCGATACGGACTATCGGCAGATTCGGTACGAGTCGCTGTTGTGCGAACCAGGCGCCGAACTCAGGAACGTTTGCGATTGGCTCCAGCTGCAATACGATGAATCGATGCTAGAGTTCGCTTCGGTTTCTCGCCAGCTCGTCAGCGAAGAGGAAATGGCGTGGAAGAAAGAAACCAGGGGCCCGTTGCTGACGGGGAATTTCGGCAAGTGGAAGAATGAACTCTCGAATTTCGAAGCCGGTCTGGCAGAGATGACGGAAACGGGTCCGATGGCGCGAGGCGAGTATGCGAAAGGAGAATTTTCGCAGCCTGCCCGGTTTGCTGCACGCGTGGTGAGCTGTCTGTTGAAAATTCTTGCAGCGCTATACATCATTGCGACCCGCAGGAGACCTGCCACAGCGAATTCATGACTATAGAAGCGCCCGTACCGTTTTCAATTCACGGAAGGTTCAGACCATTGCTTTACACGGAAGGCCGGTTGTACGGCAGCCGGGGAAAGACGGTGTATCGTCGCGATGAGTTACGGCAAATGCATCGCTTGTGCTCGCTGGGCAGTCCGTTGATCAATGCGATGTCGAATATCTGGTGGGTCGAACGGATATTGCGCGCCAACGTTCAGGGCATGTTTACGCGCACTGAGAACAAGGTGTTCCTGGTAGAGAAAGGACAGGTACACACGTTTGAGTTTCCGACTTTCCGCCGACTTTCCACCTTTCGAATACCGTCGGGTGGCAGGCCCCTTCGAATCGAGACAGCGCCGAACGGCTGGTCCTTCTTCGGTGACTACACCGTCAATCACGCCCGCGATCCAGTGTCCATGTTTGCATCGCCGGACGGTATCGACTGGACGGAGATATATACATTCCCGGCCGGTGAGATACGGCATATCCACGGGATCGTATATGACCCTTACAGAAAAGGGCTCTGGACGTTGACCGGCGACGACGGACCCGAGGCAGGTATCTGGTTCTCCGATATCGAATACGCCGGCATAACCGCGGTGTCGCGGGGAAGGCAGGAATGTCGCGCCGTATCGGTAATACCCACGCCCGATGCGCTGCTGATCCCCACGGACACACCGCAGGAGCCGAATCGAATCAGCAGGTTCGACCCACAGTCCGGGAATTTCGAACCGATCCAGGACCTGCCGGGTAGTTCGCTGTGTTCGTTTCGGGGCAGCGATTGTATGCTTGTTTCCACGGCGGTGGAACGAAGCGACGTCAACAATGATCAACGTGTATCGATTTATGCAAGCACTGACGGCAACCGGTGGTCGTGCATTTTTCGAGCTCAGCGTGACTTTCGAGTGATGAAAAGCATGCGTCCCTGGTTTCAGCATCCCAACGTCGTTTTCGCCAACTCGGACTATCGTGCATCGCGTATTTATGCTTCTGCGATCGGTGTCAAGAAACTGGACGGCAAAATGCTCAGCTGGGCGGTGACGGATATCGTGGAATACCTCGACAGCAAGAAGAACGCCGCATGACCGTTGCCGACCTCGATCGGAAGTTGTATCCGCGTTACGAAGACAACTGGGATGACGAATGGTTTCGGGAGGCGATTCTGCAATCCCTGTCCTCCGACATGAACGTGCTGGACGTAGGGGCGGGCGCGGGAATCGTATCGCAGATGAATTTCAGGGGAATGGTCCGCAAGGTATGCGGCGTCGATCTCGATCCTCGAGTCACGGACAATCCGCACCTGGACGAGGGCAGGGTAGCGTCGGCTGAAACGCTGCCGTATGCCGACGGCACCTTCGATCTCGTGTTTTCGGACAACGTTCTGGAGCACCTCGACGCGCCAGAAACCGTATTCCGCGAGGTGAATCGGGTCCTGAGATCCGGCGGCCGCTTCCTCATCAAGACGCCGAACAGGTTTCACTACGTCCCATTGATTGCAACATTGACGCCGCATTCAGTGCATCGGTGGGTCAACAAGCGCCGCGGGCGAGATGTGGACGATACCTTTCCGACCCGGTATCGCGCGAATTCGGAGCGTAAACTGAAGAAGCTCGCTGCCGAATGCGGATTTCGCATCCATCGGCTGCAATTGATCGAAGGGCGGCCGGAGTACCTCCGATTCAACGCCTTGACCTATTACCTGGGCTGGGTCTACGAACGAGTCGTAAACGCATTCGAGCTGCTACGTAGTTTCCGTGTGTTGATCATCGCGGAGTTCGTAAAGACCGAAAACAGCCCCAACCGCGGTAGCTAGGATTTGAGCGGGCAATCTTCAGGCTACTGGTCAAAAGCAGGACGCCTGTTTCGTACGGTGCGTTACCTGCGATTTCGACAGGTCACCGATCGATTGCTGCGTAACTGGTTCATCAGTGGCATTGGTCGCGAAATAGATATCGCCGTTCGCGAGCAGGTATCGTCGTGGACCACGCCGGTCAGGAAAAGTACCACGAGGCTGGAGCCGCGGCAGTTCGAAATTTTCGGCAAACGCCTGTCGATCGACCATCCGAGCGACTGGAACGCGCCGCACGTCGACAAACTGGTGCTGTACCACCTTCACTACATGGATGAACTGAACAGCATGCAGTCGGAATCCGAGCGGCAACGCTATGCAGAGCTGCTCGACAAGTGGATCGCGGAGAATCCTGTTCTCCTGGGCAATGGATGGGAGCCCTATCCTCTGTCCCGTCGCATTGTGAACTGGATCAAATGGGCCAATGCCGGCAATTCGCTGACGGCGCAGCAGTTCGAAAGCCTCGTTCGGCAGGTACGGGTACTGATGCGCACGCTCGAATACCATCTCCTCGCCAACCATTTGTTTGCCAACGTCAAGGCACTCTTCTTCGCAGGTCATTTTTGCCAAGGGGCGGAATCGGACCAGTGGCTGAACGTCGGCCGACAGCACATCGAGGCCGAGACGGCGGAGCAGATCCTCGACGACGGCGGGCATTTCGAGCGAAGTCCGATGTATCACGCGCTGATACTCGAGGACATACTGGATACGATAAACGTCGCGCGGACGTACGACATGTCGCCACCGCGCGGGACAGAGGAAAAGGTGGTGCCAATGCTGTCCTGGCTTTATGCGATGACGCACCCTGACGGTGGGCCGTCCTATTTCAACGACGCGGTGCCGGGAATGGGCGCCTCGCTCGGCGATCTGGCATCGTACGCGGCACGCCTCGGGTTCGATTTCGAGCCGGGATCGTCACCCATGACAGTACTCGGTGACTCGGGCTACGTCCGGTTCGACACCGACGACGGTCTGACGCTGATCGTCGACGTGGGCGAAATCGGTCCCGATTATCAGCCGGGACATGCGCACAACGATTGCCTGAGTTTCGAGCTCTCGGTGCACGGAAAGCGCACCCTGGTCAATACCGGTATTTCCACCTACAACGCAAACCAGAGACGCGCCTACGAGCGTTCAACAGCGGCGCACAACACCGTATCAATCGCGCGGGCCAACCAGAGTGAGACGTGGAGCGCCTTTCGTGTTGGGCGACGTGCAAGGCCAATCGACGTCGAGATTGATGATGGACGGATATCGGCAGGGCATGACGGGTGGTTGCGATTCGGGCTGAAACACCACCGGCGCTTCGAAATCGGTAACGGAAGACTGTCGATCAAAGACCGACTCTGCAGCGACAGCGAGCGACTGCGCTGCGGCACGGCTCACTTTCACTTCCACCCTTCGGTCCGTGTATCGCAACAGCAGGATGTCCTCCACATCGACGACTGTCGACTCAGTTTCCGGAACGCCCGGTCGGTGCGGCTGACCGACTTCGACTACTGTCACGGCTTCAATGACACTGAAACTTCGAAAAAAGTGATGGTCGAGTTTCGCGACTCGCTCGAATCAGAGCTTGTTCATGCGCATTCTGTTCGTCACTGACAATTTTCCGCCAGAGGTCAACGCGCCTGCCCGGCGCACCTACGAGCATTGTGTCGAGTGGGTACGGGAAGGCGCCGAGGTCACCGTGCTGACCTGCTGGCCGAACTTTCCCGGCGGTGCGGTATACGAGGGGTACCGGAACAAGCTTTTCGGGCGCACCGATACGGATGGCATCCGGGTGGTCCGTCTGTGGTCGTATATATCGCGAAATGAAGGCTTCCTGCGCAGGGTTGTCGATTACCTGAGTTTCGCGTTCATGGCGTTCTGGGCCGGACTGTTCCGACGCTTCGACGTCGTCGTCGCAACGTCGCCGCAGTTCTTCACGACGTTTACCGCGTTCGGACTGTCGCTGTTCCGCCGCAAGCCGTGGATATTCGAGCTGCGTGACATCTGGCCCGAGTCGATCAGCGCCGTCGGCGCAATGAGGCAAGGCAGGATGCTGCGCCTGCTCGAGCGAATCGAATTGTCCCTGTATCGACACAGCGCGCGCGTGCTCGCCGTGACACCCGCGTTCCGCGACAACCTGGCCTCGCGCGGCATAGCGCCTGCGCACGTTGCCGTGGTGCCCAACGGCGTGCATCGCAGTGCGTTTCCGGAGGTCCCGAAAGATGCCGCATTGCTCGAGTCACTCGAGCTGGAAAACTGTTTCGTCGTGGGCTACGTCGGTACGCACGGTCTGGCGCACGGGCTGGACTTCATTGTCCGTTGTGCCGCACACGCTGAAGATTCAGCGCTGCACTTCCTGTTCATCGGCGACGGCGCCGAGAAGCAAAAGATCGTATCGCTGGCACGTGATCTCTCCCTGGACAACGTGACCTTCCTCGACCCCGTCGCCGGCGACGAAGTGCATCGCTATCTCAGCGTTACGGACGTTGCATTGGTGCCTCTGCGCCGCTCCGATACGTTCAAGTCCGTAATCCCGTCCAAAATTTTCGAAAGTGCGGCGATGGCGAAGCCGATACTACTCGGCGTCGAGGGGCAGGCCAGGGCGATCGTCGAGGAATTCGACGCGGGCCAGTGCTTCGAGCCCGAGAACGAATCAGATTTTCTGCAGAAGCTCTCCACGCTCGCATCGGATGCAGCCCTTTACGAGAGACACCAGCAAGGATGTCGCCGCCTGGCGGAACACTATGACCGACGAAGGCTGGCGCTCGAAGCGCTGACTGTGATTCAGCAGGTCGCAGATCGACGTCAGTCAAGCTGACTGCGTGCCCGCAGATCGGCGGCGCTGCGGCGCGCCGTCTGGCCGTCCCAGAATCGCGGTTTTGAAGACGTAGGCCAGTTTCCGCTCAGCGCTTGTTCCGCACTGTCCTGTAGCGAAGCTGCATTGACGAGTTTGTTCGACCCGTGCGTGATGGTAATCGGACGTTCGGTGTTGTCCCGCAACGTCAGGCATGGGATGCCGAGATACGTTGTTTCCTCCTGCAGGCCTCCTGAATCGGTAATGACGATCCTGCAATCGGTCACCATGCTCATGAAAGGTATGTAGGACAGCGGTTCGATCAGGCGAAACCCGGCAGCGCTCGTCAGCCGTTCGTACAGGCCGAATGCCTTCAGGTTCTTGATGGTTCGCGGGTGCGCTACAAAAACCAGGGGCAGGCGGCGCCCAACGCCCAACAGCGCATCGACGATGGGCGACAGCGTCTCCGGCTGATCCACATTGGATGGTCGGTGCATCGTAACGACACCGAAGTCTCGATCGTTGAGACCGAGCGTCTCCCTCGTACCCGCGGCATCGATGCGCTCTCTCATCATTTCATACGAGTCGATCATGATATTGCCGACCAGCGTGATCTTCTCCTGCGGAATTCCCTCGCCAAGCAGGTTTTCGTCGGCGTCCTCCGACGGTGTCCACAGGACGTCCGATATCGCGTCCGTCGCCAGCCGATTGATCTCCTCGGGCATGCTCCGGTCACGGCTGCGGAGTCCGGCTTCCAGGTGCACGACCGGGATTCCCAGCTTGGCGCCGACCAGAGCGCAGGCAACGGTCGAATTGACGTCGCCGACCACGACGATCCAGTCCGGTCGCTGCTCGAGACATACTTTTTCGTACGCAATCATGACCTTGCCGGTCTGCTCCGCGTGCGTGCCGCTGCCGACACCGAGATGAAAATCCGCGTCCGGCAGGCCGAGGTCGTCGAGGATCGCGGCAGACATGTTGTGGTCGTAGTGCTGACCGGTATGGACGAGCACAGGGCGTGCCCAGTCCGACTTGATGAGTTCATGAAAAAGCGGCGCTACCTTCATGAAATTCGGACGCGCAGCCGCAATCAGATGAATCGATTTTGTATCCATGTTTTTCCGTCAGCCCGGAGATGGGGAATTGAGCGCGATTTTTACGGTGCCGCAAATGAGACTCGCGTACCAAAAACAGCGGGCAAATGTTAAGTTTCTTTTCACTTCCCTGTAAACTTGCCGCGCTTAACTGCGTTGACTAAAGAAATCGCGTCCCCGTCCGCTATTAAACCGGAGGTATGCGCGGACGCCGACGCTGTCGGCTCGGGTTAACTTTCTGAAAATTGGGCGATTTTTGTGATGTTGTTGCTGGGTGCCATTGTAGTCTCTTTCCTGGTGACGATGCTATTCATGCTGGCCTTGCGGCCGCTTGCATTCTCTTTCGATCTCGTTGACCGCCCCGGCGGGCGCAAAGCCCACATCGGCGAGGTGCCGATCATAGGCGGCGTATGCATGTTCATGGGCGTCATTGTCGGCCTGACCCTGCTGCCCGAATTGAATTCGCAGTCGCTATTCCTGCTCCTGGCGGGCGGAGTTTTGGTTGTGGTGGGATTGATCGATGACCGATTCAGCCTGTCCCCGACCATGCGGCTCGGCGCTCAGCTCGCCGCTTGCCTGATCCTGATCTACGGCGGCGGCCTGCTCATCGCCGATATCGGCAATCCCCTGGCGCTGGGCACGATCGAACTCGGACCGTTCGCGGTAGTCGGCACGGTGCTGATCACCTTATCTGTCGTCAACGCTTTCAACATGGTCGACGGTGTGGACGGCCTCGCCGGATGTATGGCTGTCGTATCGCTTACCGCCATCGCGCTGATCAGCCTGGGCAGCCCGTCGATGGCGGCGGTGTCGGCGGTGTCGGTGGCCGCGATTTCGGGCTTTCTGCTTTTCAATTTTCCGGTCATCTCGAATCGCCGGGTACGCTCGTTCATGGGTGACTCGGGCAGCACCTTCATCGGCCTGATCGTCGTCTGGGTAACCGTCGGCGTAAGCCAGGGTGGCGATCGCATCACGACGCCCGTCATCGGCCTGTGGTTCGCCGCGGTGCCGATTTTCGATCTGTTTACCTGTTTCGTCCGCCGGCTCGCACGTGGCAAATCGCCATTTACCCCGGGCCGTGATCATTTCCACCACGTGCTGAAGCGCGGCGGCATGCGCGTACGGGCCGTCCTGTTCACACTGACGGGGTTACAGGCGCTCTACGCCGGTATTGGTCTGGTAGGGCACTTCGCCGGTATCGCGGATCCGATCATGTTCGGTGCGTGGGCGGTGCTCGGAATCTCCCAGCGGCGCGTCATTCGCGCCATCGCTCTCGCCTACCGTAAAGCGCACTGGGGCAAGCCGGTCGTCCATACACTGGTCTGAACCAGTCCACGCCTGAATGTGTGTGCGGCGTCACATGAATGACGCGTGTCTTATTGATTTACTTAAAATTTTCAAACCCAGCCAGTATACTCTCGGCTCTCGGATCGACCTGAAGAAGCGGCCCGCATGAATCTCACCATATTCGGCTCCGGCTACGTAGGCCTGGTCACAGGCGCCTGCATGGCGGAAATGGGCAACCACGTGGTCTGCGTCGATATCGACGCAGACAAGATCGAGCGCCTGAATCGCGGCGAGATCCCGATTTACGAGCCCGGCCTCGACGACTACATCGAGCGCAACCACGGTGCCGGGCGCCTCGAGTTCACGACCGACGTCAAAAAAGGCGTGGACCACGGCCTGTTCCAGTTCATCTCGGTGGGTACGCCGCCGGACGAGGACGGCTCGGCCGACCTGAAGCACGTGCTGGCCGTCGCGAAGTCGATCGGTGAACACATGGCCGAGTACCGCATCGTGGTAGACAAGTCGACCGTGCCGGTCGGCACCGCCGACCAGGTCCGGGCGGCCATCCGAGCCGAGCTGGACCGGCGCGCGGCTGCGGTCGAGTTCGACGTAGTCTCCAACCCGGAATTCCTGAAGGAGGGCGCCGCCATCGAGGACTTCATGCGCCCGGACCGGATCATTGTCGGCACCGACAATCCGCGTACCACGGAGCTCCTGAAGGCGCTGTACGAGCCGTTCAACCGCAACCACGACCGGATGATCAGCATGGACATCCGCTCGGCAGAACTCACCAAGTACGCCGCCAACGCGATGCTCGCGACCAAGATCAGCTTCATGAACGAGCTGGCCAACATCGCCGAGCGGGTAGGGGCGGACATCGAGCACGTGCGGGTCGGCATTGGCTCCGATCCCCGTATCGGCTACCACTTCATCTATCCGGGCGCCGGCTACGGCGGTTCCTGCTTCCCGAAGGACGTACGGGCACTGGCCAAATCGGCCGCCGAATGCGGTTATGCCGCCGAGGTACTGGAGGCCGTGGAGTCAGTCAACGCTCGGCAAAAGCGGCGCCTGTTCGAGAAAATCAACGAGCATTTCGGTGCCGAGCTGGGCGGAAAATCGATTGCTGTCTGGGGCCTGTCCTTCAAGCCACAGACCGACGACATGCGCGAGGCTTCCAGCCGGGTACTGATCGAGGCGCTGTGGCAGGCCGGCGCCAATGTCCGTGCTTACGACCCCGAGGCGATGGAGGCGACGCGGCGAATCTATCCTGACGAAAAGCGCCTCGAGCTATGCCAGTCGGCCATGGCGGCCCTCGACGGCGCCGACGCTTTGGCCATCGTCACGGAGTGGCAGGAATTCCGCAGTCCCGATTTCAACAAGATAAAACAGAAGCTTACCGAGCCCGTCGTGTTCGACGGCCGGAATCTGTACGACCCGAAGATCATGGAGACTTTCGGCATTACTTATTACGGTGTTGGGCGTGGCCGCTCGGTGGCGCCGGCGGAAGCCCGTTTCGGGCGCCGTAAATCGGACAAGAAGACAGCGTAAAAAAAGCGACCAACGGGAGGGACGTCCGTGACCTTGATACAACCCGTAATCCTCGCCGGTGGCGCGGGTACCCGACTGTGGCCGGCGTCCCGCTCGATGCATCCGAAGCAGCTCCTGCCGCTCACTACCGAGCGCACGATGTTGCAGGACACGGCGCTAAGGCTTGCCACCAAAGCGAATTTGGCGCCGATGACGATGGTGGTGTGCAACGATGCGCACCGATTCCTGGTTGCCGAGCAGCTGCGAGCCATCGATGTACCGGCAAAA
>CALKYK010000569.1 GCA_938003715.1 uncultured Gammaproteobacteria bacterium | reverse complement strand
CGCCTTTCCCGACCTCGGCGTACCGGCCATCAAGGCGCGCGTCGATTCCGGCGCCAAGACCTCGTCGATTCACGCGTTCAACATCCAGCCGTTCAAGCGGCACGGTGAATCCTGGGTCAGTTTCGAGGTGCATCCGCTGCAGGACAATCGCCGCACGACGCTGAAATGCGAAGGGCGCATCGTCGACCGGCGCATGATCCGCACCTCGAGCGGCATGACGGAAAAGCGCTACGTCATCCGCACGCCGCTGTCGCTGGGTTACCGTGTGTGGGACATCGAGCTGACGCTCGCGAATCGTGACTCGATGGGCTACCGCATGCTGCTCGGTCGCCAGGCGATGACCGATCGCATCCTGGTCGATCCGTCCGCGACGTTTTGTCACGGGGAAATTTCCGACCGGGAAATCGACCAGCTCTACGGGAAAATCGAAAAATCACACGGCGGCCTGCGCATCGCACTGCTCGCGAGCGATCCGGACCTCTACAGCAACAAGCGCATCATCGAAGCTGGCGATGAACGCGGTCACGACATGCTCTTCGTCAATATCCGGCACTGCTACATGAAGCTCGACGCCGTGCACCCGGAAGTGCACTACCGCGGCGGCACGCTGCTCGACGATCTCGATGCGGTCATCACGCGCATCCGCCCGAGCGCTACGTTTTACGGCTGTGCGATCGCGCGCCAGTTCGAGAGCATGGGCGTCTACACCGTGAATTCGTCGAAGGCGATCGCGCAGTCGCGGGACAAGCTGTTTGCGCTGCAGCTGCTGATCAAGAGCGGGCTCGACATTCCGGTCACCGGATTTGCGAATTCGCCGATGGATACGAAGGACATGATTGACATGGTCGGCGGCGCGCCGCTGATCGTGAAACTGCTCGAAGGCTCGCAGGGCCGCGGCGTCGTGATGGCCGAAACGAAAAAGGCGGCCGAAAGTGTCATCAACGCGTTCAAGTCACTGCGGGCGAACCTGCTCGTGCAGACGTTCGTCAAGGAGGCACAGGGCCGTGACCTGCGCTGCTTCGTCATCGACGGCAAGGTCGTGGCCTCGATCGAGCGCCGCGCGGCGCCGGGCGAGTTCCGCGCCAACCTGCATCAGGGCGGCAAAGCCCGCGTGGTGCGCATCACGAAGGACGAACGACAGCTCGCGATCAAGGCCGCGCGCACGATGGGGCTCAAGGTCGCCGGCGTGGACAT
This sequence comes from uncultured Gammaproteobacteria bacterium, assembly GCA_938003715.1. Lineage (GTDB taxonomy): Bacteria > Pseudomonadota > Gammaproteobacteria > Steroidobacterales > Woeseiaceae > SZUA-117. Next base: position 1,665 of record CALKYK010000569.1, on the reverse strand, counting down.
CATCCGCTCCGAGAACGGGCCGCTATTGCTCGAGGTCAATTCCTCGCCCGGACTGGAAGGCATCGAGACGGCCACCGGCAAGAACATCGCCGGCATGATGATCACGCAGATCGAGAAGCAGCTCGACTGGAAGCGCGAGACGACCCTGGCCGAACTCGGCACCTCGCGTCTCGCGTCCTGAGCGGATTACACCGCGAGAGCATAGCAAGGGAGCAACGACATCCGGGCCTCGGCGGGTTTCATCCTGTTCATGCTGTTCCTGGCGGGTTTTGCGCTCGTCAACCTGCGCGGCATGCAGGACGATGCCGCCCGCCCGCCGGATACCGCCGCCCTAGCCGCCCGGGACTGGCGGCTGGAGGCACTGGATGGCGAGCACGTGGAAATCGATGCGCCGCCGGTGTTGCGCTTCCAGGCGGACGGATCGCTCGACGGATTTGCCGGCTGCAACACGTTCAGCGGCGCCTACGCGCTCGACGAAGAACGCATTCGAATCGATGAAATCGCCGTGACCCGACGCGCTTGCACAGACGACGACGGCACGCTGGAGAACGCGTTTCTCGCCGCATTGGGCGACGCCGCGACGGTGCGCCGGCGCGGACCGAGGATCGCGCTGCTCGACGCCGGCGGCGAATCCCGACTGCGTTTTGTTGCCGTCGAGTACGCGAACGGCGAGCGCTGACGGCTACTCGCTGTCGGCGTCCCCGGCCGCGACCGGACCGTCCAGCGTGTAGCTTCGGTACCAGTCCATCATGTACAGCATCGTGCGCATGTTGTTCGACGGCTTGCTGCCGGTGCCATGGTACTGCTCGTTGAAGCGCAGCAGCTTCGCCGGCACACCGCGCATCTTCAGCGCCGCGTAATATTCCTCCGACTGCGCCATCGGCGTACGCATGTCCTGCTCGCCGGTCATCACGATCGTCGGCGTCGTGACCTTGCCGACGTGCATCAGCGACGAGTGCTGCAGCCAGTCGCTCGGGTCCTCCCAGAACGGTCTGTCGAAAAACGAATAGACGAAATTCGGCACATCCGACGTACCCGCCATGCTGATCCAGTTCGACACCGGGCAGCGAACAGCCGCAGCGGCGAAACGGTTCGTATGGCCGATCACCCAGCTAGACAGTACGCCGCCGCCGCTGCAGCCGCCGACGTACAACCGTTTCTCGTCGACGTAGCCGAGCGCGACGACGGCATCGACGGCGCCAATCAGGTCGAGATAGTCGACGCTCGGGTAAGCATGATCGATCGCCTGCGAGAACGCCTCGCCGTAGCCGGTGCTGCCGCGCGGATTCGTATACAGCACGACGAAGTCGTTCGCGGCAAAGACCTGGTTTTCGAAGTCGAAGTCGCCGACGTACATTGCGAACGGGCCGCCGTGTATCTCCATCAGTAACGGATAGTCCTTCTGCGGATCGAATCCGGGCGGCGTGACGACCCAGCCATGCGCACGATTGCCGTCCGATGCTTCGAACCAGATTTCTTCCTGCGTGCCCAGTTCCTTGCCCTGCAAAAGGTCTGCATTCACCTCGGTCAGGCGGACCGGCGCGCCGCGTCCGCTCAGGGCAAACGTGTGCACGTCGCCGGGCTCGTGGTAGCTGCTGACGATGCCGGCGCCGAGGCTGGTATTCCGCGTGACTGATTGCAAGCTTGCCGCCTGCCTGCCGCTGT
>CALKYK010000568.1 GCA_938003715.1 uncultured Gammaproteobacteria bacterium | reverse complement strand
GAGAGTGCGATTGACGTCGGTGAGTGCCTGTCCCACGGCGCCGACGAGGCGCCCGATCAGCCCGGACTGCTCGTCGGGACCGGCAACCAGGCGCTTCACGTCGTCGCCTCGGACCTGCAGGCTGTGGGTCAGGCTGCGCCGGTTTATGTCGAGAAAGCGCCCGCGGGTCTGTCCCGATTCCGAGGTATCGAAACGTATGCCGAAGCGGCTGTCGGAGCGCCCGCCGAGATTGCCGAATAACTCGGTCGCGGCAATCGCGAGCTGGGCGCGCGGCGCAATGACGGCCGGTTCGATCGCGGTGAATGTCTGGTCGTCGTACAGCCGGTTCAGCTCCTCGGCGAGCTGTTCGAACGCATTGGCGATATCGTAAGAGCGGGTTTTCGAGATGCCGCCCGCGCCCGCTACAGGGTCGACGCGACCCTCGACCATATTGATCGCGGCAAAAAAACCCGTGCCGTTGCTGTCGAGCTCGAATACGGATTCCGGATCGTTGGCAGCGATCGTCACCAGCTGCGTCTGCGCATTGAATGACGCGGTCACGTCAGCAGCCGACGCGTTGATGCTGTCGAGCAGGCTGTCCAGGCTGTCCGATGACGGATCCACGGCAATCGGCGTGCCGTTGACCAGCAGGCTGCCGGCCTGCACGGACGAGAATTGTGCGACGTTGTCCAGCACCACGCGATCTTCCGGATCCGTTCCGGAGACCAATACGGCGGCGTCGAGTTTTGCGGCGACGATCAGGTTGGACGTGTCGTTCTGTATGTCGATCGTCCCGGCCGAACCCGGCGTGTCGTGCACGAACTCGACGCGCTCGCTGACACCGTTGAACGTCGCGGTCACACCGGCGCTCGACTGGTTGATCCGGTCGATGATGTCGTTCAGCGTATCGGCGGTACCCACCGAAATGTTTTCGCCGTTCACGTCGAACGAGCCGTCGACGACGGGGGCCAGCGTGTTCGGCGGAGCATAGTACTGGAAGTTCGGGTCGCTGTTGCGTACGCCGCCCAGCGGATTGTCCGGATTGACGGCGCTGCCGATGTTCTGGAATACCTGCAAGCTTGTCGTGTCTCCGTTGATCAGCTGCCCGGCCCCCAGAGTCAGGAACAGTCCGTTGTTCAGGCTGTATTGCTGATCGGGCGGGTCCGTATCCCGGATATTGAGATTGGCCAGCACCGCGCCCTGCGGGTCGCGAATTCGGATTCGCAGGTCGTTAATTCCCTTGACACCGGTTCGGCGGGATTCAAAGGACAATGTGCCGGTGCCGTTCGAGCCATCATATTCGCCGCCGATCGTGATCGGTGCGGTAGACGAGCCGGACCATTCCGGACCGAACGGCGAAAACGAATTTGGCGAGGCGTTGATTTCGTCCGTCGATTGCAACGTGGCGGCTGTACTCGACAGGTCGAGACCGAGCGAACTGCTCGACACCGCGTCCGGCAGGTCGAGCCGGAATCGTGTTTTTACGTCAATCAGGTCGGCAATCTGTTCCAGCGCGCGATAGATCTTGACGAGCTGGCTGCGGGTTCTCAGCAGGTTGGTCCGATCCTCGACCGCAGGTGCGCTGACCTGCGGAGCCTGATTCGTCGCGCTGCCGTTGAAACGCACGCGAGCGAACGCACCGATGTTCTGCAAACTGGAAATGAAGGACATGCGGGCTCCGGCGAGTCGCCGCGTACACCCCGGATCGTCCATTGATCACGGGGCACGCGGTTACGCACCGGTTATCGGCCGCTTCGCGCCTGACTTTAGACGTTTCGACCCGGTCAGCGGGCCTGTGCGCCGCGGATCGCGCCCTCGATCAGGTTCAGCGCTGCCTGGCGGCTGACGCCGTCGGGATCGGCGTTGAAAGACGGCGTGGAGGCGATGCCGAGCGCCACGGTCTTCGGGTTCTCGAACATCAGCGCGATGGCGTCGGCCAGGTCGGCGCTGCTGGGACCGTCCGGCACCGTGAGGCCGTGGCCCGGCACCTCGGCCGGATCGAGCACGTCCATGTCGATGTGCACGTAGACCGCGTCGACCCGGTCCGCGAGGTCGCCGAACGTGCTGCGCAGTCCGGGCGACAGCTCGCGAATGTCCCGCACCGAGAACTGCTGCACCTCGTATTCGCGGAAACGGTCGGCCTCGAGCGGGTCGAGATCGCGTACGCCGCCCCAGACGATGTCGCTCATCGGCAGCGGCTCGGCGAGCCCCGCCGTACGGCGCAGGTTGTGCAACGCGTGCCCGGCGGCGACGGCGACCGGCATGCCGCCGAGCATGCCGGACAGTGTCGTTTCGGGCACGTTGAAGTCACCGTGGGCGTCGATGAATACGAGGCCGACGCGGCGGGCGTTGCCATCGGCGTCGTACTTGAGGCCGGCCAGCATGCCGAGCAGGTCATTGCAGTTCGCCTCGAGGCCGATCGTGATGCCATCGCCCTGCAGCCCCGTGCGCACGACCTGCGCGAAGTTCGAATTCGCCAGCGCCATGCGGTTCCACGAGCCGTACTGACGCTCCTGTTCCGGCGTCAGCCTGATGTCCTGCACCGGGCGGACCAGCTCGCCACCCCATTCCCCGATGAGGCGTTCGAGTCCGGCGGCGTGAATGTAATCCGGGTTCGTCGACAGCTCCGGCACGTTGCGCGAGCCGCCGTACGGGTTCTTGATGACGTCGACCTTGACGCGTTCGGCAGCGCCGCCGATGCCGGTGCACAGCAACAGCGCTGCGGCCAGGATTTTTTTCGCTTGCACGGTTTTCTCCCCCTGTCGTTTGCCCGCGCATGATAGCGCAGCGCGCGGTGCGCCGCGTGCGGGACCGGGGCGAATGCGCTAGGCTCGCGGACGAGCCAATAAAATCGATCCAGGGGGATTCCGATGAAGACGTTCGATGCGCGCACGCTGCGACTCTTGCCGGCTGCGTTCCTTGCCGTGACGGCAACCGCACAGGAATTCGACGATGTCGAGATGACCATCCACCCGGTCTCCGGCAACGTCAGCTACATCGAGGGCCGCGGCGGCAACATCGGTCTCTTTACCGGCGAGGACGGCGTGTTCCTGATCGACGACCAGTACGCGCCGTTGACGGACAAGATCGTCGCGGCGATCCGCGAAATCTCCAACGAACCGATTCGATTCCTGGTCAACACGCACATGCACCCGGACCACACCGGCGGCAACGAGAACTTCGGCCGCATGGGCACGCTGATCTTCGGCCACGACAACGTGCGCCGGCAAATGGAGATCGCGGGCTACGAGGAGGAGCCGCCGCTCGTGACCTTCAGCGACGACGTGTCGTTTCACATCAACGGCGAAGTCGTGCACGTGTTCAAGGTTCCGAACTAGCATACGAACGGTGATTCGTACATTCAGTTCACCGGCTCGAACGTGATTCACACCGGCGACGTCTACCGCACCACGTCTTATCCGTACATCGACATGGGCAACGGCGGCAGTTTTCTCGGCACGATAAGCGCCTACGACGTGCTGATCGAAGCGTCCGACGGCGATACGAAGATCGTGCCGGGTCATGGCGTGATCTCGAACGTCGGCGAGGTGCGCGCCGTGCGCGAGATGATGCTGACGATCCGCGACCGGGTCGCCGCGGCGATCCGCGACGGCATGTCGCTCGAAGAGATCCAGGCGGCCGGGCTCACCGCCGAGTTTGACGAACGCTGGGACAGCGGCCGACGTATCGGCGGCGCCGCCGCGCTGCTCGAATCCGCTTACGCTGACATGGCGCAGTGACCATGAAGCGATTCGTACCGGCGCTCGCCGCGCTCCTCCTGGCCGGGTATGCACTGGCCGAGCCGCAGATCCTGCCGATGCGCGAGCGCGCCGCGGTCATCGACCGGCTGCTGAACGATCGCGTACAAAACGTACTGCCGATGCTGATGCGCCGCGCCGGGATCGACATGTGGGTGATCATCTCGCGCGAGTACAACGAGGACCCGGTGATTCGCACGTTCCTGCCGTCGACGTGGCACGCAGCGCGCCGTACGACGGTGCTGCTCGTCTACGACCGCGGCGAGGGCCAGCCGCTCGAAACGCTGGCCGTGTCGCGCTACGGCGTCGGCGACCTGTTCGTCAAGGCCTGGGACAAGGAAACGGACGGGCCGCAGTGGGAACATCTCGCGAAAGTCGTTGCCGAGCGCAATCCGCGCCGCATCGGCCTTAACTTCTCCGAAACGTTTGCGCTGGCCGACGGCATTTCGCATTCCGAGTACCGCCTGTTCCACGACGCGCTGTCCGAGGCGATGCGGGAGCGCATCGTCTCGGCCGAGAACCTCGCGATCGGCTGGCTGGAGACGCGCAGCGAGCAGGAGATGGAAATCTACCCGCACATCGTGCGCATCGCGCACGAGATCCTCGCCGAAGGCCTGTCGGACCGCGTCATCCAGCCGGGCGTGACGACGACCAGCGACGTCGAGTGGTGGTACCGCGACCGCATTCGCGAACTGAAGCTCACGACCTGGTTTCATCCGTCCGTGTCGATCGATCGGCCCGAACAGCCGGTCGTCGACATGAAGCAGTCGATCGCGACCCGCCACGACGAAGAGGTGATCCTTCCCGGCGACCTGCTGCACGTCGACTTCGGCATCACCTACCTGCGACTGAATACCGACACGCAACAGCACGCCTACGTCCTGAAGCCCGGTGAAACGGAAGCCCCGGCGGAACTCGTCGCGGCGCTTGCGCGAGGGAATCGACTGCAGGACATCCTGACAGAGCAGTTCGTCACCGGCCGGAGCGGCAACGAGATCCTGTCTCGCGCGCTGCGGCAGGCGGAGCGCGAGGGCATCACCGCGTCGATCTACACGCATCCGATCGGCTACCACGGTCACGCGGCCGGCCCGACGATCGGCCTGTGGGACCAGCAGGACGGCGTGCC
>CALKYK010000567.1 GCA_938003715.1 uncultured Gammaproteobacteria bacterium | reverse complement strand
CCAGGGCCGGGCCGTCGTACCAACGCTCTTCGATCTGGCGGTCGCTGGCGTCGAACTCGTATTGGAACGTGCGGCCGTTGCGATCGACCAGCTGCGTCAGGTTGTTCTCGCGGTCGAACGTATACGAACGGGTCAAGGCCTGCGAATCGACCGTGATCGTGTCCTGCGTCACGCGATCCCAGGCGTCGTACAGATAACTGGTGACGTTGCCGGCCGGATCGGTGAAGTGGAAACGCCGGCCGCCGGGAAAGGAAAAGATCTCCTTGACGAGCTCGCCGCCGTTCGCGACGACCTTGTCCCGCGTGGCCTCCAGGTCGCTCGCGTAGAAGACGATCAGCACCGAACCGTTATCGGTACGGGCCTTCAAATCGGCGCGATAGAAGCCGCCGTCGATGCGGCCGTCGTTGAACGCGGTGTACTCGGGGCCGTAGCTCGTGAACGACCAGCCGAAGGTGTTCTCGTAGAATGCCTGCGCCGCCTCGAGGTTGTTGGCCGGCAGTTCCAGGTAGTCGATTTTCTGGTCTTTCTCGGACATGGCGGGCCCATCTTGTTGACGAGGGTCGAACCGGAATTATCGCGGCCCGGGCCAATTATAACGATCGAAACCCGTCGTGCGACCGGGTCGCTAGCGGTACGTGAGCACCTCGAAATCCCGCACGTAGAACTCCTGCTCCTCGTCGGCCATCTGCTGCGACCAGTCGATTCGCAGGTGCGTGGGATAGCCGAAGCGGCTGTCGAACGCGACCTCGACCGCGTCGGCCTCGGTTACGCCGCGCTGCAGCAGGGTGAGCAGGTCGGCGATCGCGAACGGTTCGGGCGGGGAGGCCGCTCCAGGGCCACCCGCATCCACCGGGCCCATGAAAGCAAAATCTGGTCCGTTGGCGTCGACGGTCACCCGGTACGGGCGCCGGTATTCGGGCGTGCAAAAACAGACCCGCTCGACGACGTAGCGGTAGTGCGACGGCTGCCGCTCCTGCCACAGTGTAGTCGCGTCATCGAGCCGGGAAGCGATTTGCGGATGGCCGGTGTTCGTTGACGGGTCGGGGATGACGAAGAAGTACGCGGACGAGATAAAGAGAACCAGCAACAGCGCCACGCCCGCGATAAGGGTCACGGTCTGGAAGTGCCACCTGGTGTGTTTTTTGACCGGAATGCCCATGAGTCTCCCTGCGAGCGATTCTATCGCGCGCCGAACGTTGTCAGTACTGCAGCTTCCACTCGTATTCGACATACGAGCTGCCGGCCAACTCGGCGCCTGTCTTTCTGAAGAGGCGGCGGGCAGCCTCATTCTCGCGGTCGGTGCCGGCCCAGATCGTGTGCACGTCGTCTGCGGCACAACACGCCATCAACGTCTCGAGCATACCGGTTCCAACGCCGCGCTGGCGGTGGCCCTGTTCGACCTCGATGTCGTACAGGTATACGAGGCATCCGCCTTCCGCAAGGTCCGGGAACCGGTACGCGGAGAGCAGCCCAACCGGCGAGGCATTGCTGCCTGCCACGATCAAATAGCAACGATCGTCGTCGAGGGCCGCCTCGACATCTCCAGGTGAGATCAATTCGTTCGGATCGACGGCGTCCGACAGGAGGGCCGCGACCGCGTCCCTCCACACGCGGCCGTCGCCCCCGCGGAGGCGACGAACCTGCGCCTCCTCGGTCATCGTAATCGCCCGACGATTCGAGCCGTTCCGCGTCCGAGCGGCTGCCTCGAAGCCAATTGTTCCGGCAGGCAGCTCACGCGCCCGGCGCCGGGCATGCCTGTGCCGCGAAATACCAGACGTTCGCGAGCAGGCCATCCGTCAGCTGGTACACGGCCATGGCACACTGTGTTTTCGTCGTTCCGTCGCCGGCGTTCCAGGTGACCTCTTCGATCGTCGACACGAAATCGCCCATGGTTTGAGTCTGCAGCAGGCGCGAGCGGGCGGACGGCAGCAGCGTGAAACCGTTCTCCAGCGATTCGCGCACGGCAGTCCGGCCGTCGGCCCTGACAGCCAGCTCATCGCCATCCACAGCCATCCAGCGAATGCTGTCGGCCATCGTGCTCATGACGGCATCGATGTCCCTGTCGTTGTACGCGTTGATGTAGCGATCGAGAATGTTCGTTGCTTCGTCAGTCATCGCAATCGCGCTGGCCAGCGCCAGCAGGAATGTTAACAGTATGCGTTGCAATTGCCGGTCTCCGTTAACTATTGTTGCAGTGCCCCGATCGCAGCCTCGATATTGCGCCGTGCCGCGTCTTCGTATCGTTCATGAAACGCGGCCGTGGTATAGATCGCATCGCGATCGAGGAACGACTGGAGGATTTCTGCGCGCTTTTTTCGAAAAAGCGCTGACGGCACCCACCGGTACTCCCGCCGCACGTTGTTTTCGAATGCGTCGTATGTCGCCTGGTCACGCCCGAGGATTGACAGGTCGACGTCGACGACCAGTGCCGCGTCGCCTTCGAGCTCACCCGGTTCGTGCCGCGTTGCCATGATGTGGTCGTAGACCCGGTCGCAGCGGTTCGGATCGGCGCCGGCAGCGGCCAGGAACTGCCTGGACCAGTCGGCGCTTCGCCGCTCGTTGTCCTGCGACATCGGATCGTAGACCGCATCGTGAAACCAAAGCGCCAGTTCTACTTCCGCGGGCTGCTGCGCAAGATTGGCGCTCGTGTCGAACTGCTGCAGGCAGTCCTCGATGTGCTCGTTAGTGTGATAGTGGCGGTGCTTTTCCGCGTAGGCAGCAACGAGTTCGGAATACACGTCGTCGCTGTCCGGCGTATCGAGTTGGCGCATTAGCCGATGCCAGCGGTCAGGCGTCATCGCTCGTGACGCCGAATCGCTGCTGCGCGTTTTCGGCGCTGCGCGTGCAGGTACGCAATCGTAATGAAGGGCCAGAAATTGAGGCCCACGGAAAAATTCGGATCGCCGCTGAAGAGCAACAGGTAGCTGAAACCGCCCAGCTCGAACATGGCGTCCATCGGATTTCCCAGCACGGAGAAAACCAGGCCGAAGCCAAAAATGAACTTGTAGGTCAGTATCGACGACACAACGATGGGAACCTGCAGTGCCTGGACGATCATGGCAACGAGATAGGCACCTTGCTCGCCGTTCCACAAAGCGATTCCCGACAGGAACGCGGCAACGAAACAGGCGTACATCATTAACAGGATCGGAATCGACACAACGTTGAACTGCCCGTTGGTCGCAGCCGTCAGCACTGCGACGGCAGAAGTCGACGAACCCACGATTTGCAGGGCTGCGATAACCCGCGTGAACACTGTCGGCTGTGCCGCAACATGCGGCGGTTCCCGTTCGACTTCGTTACTGTCCCCGCCGTCAGTCATGAATCACTGGCGCGCGGGCCGCCCATCGACCGCTTGATTTCCGCCACGAATTCATCGACTGATTCGCGCTGCCAGGCGCCTTTGATCTGCTTTATTCGGCCGAACGCGAACAGCGCGGCGCCCATCTGGCCGGTCTTGTAGTTTCCGATCGCGTTGAACCAGTTCGCCAGTATGTCGTTCGGGTAAAGCGCAACCATCTCTTCCGACTTTTTCAGCAATTCTTCGAAGTTGCCCTGGCTCTCGAGCAGCGAAAGCTCGGCGACGAAGTTGTCCCGGACGAACAGCATCGTCTCCGTGTTCGACGCCTTGACCCGCATTGCAGTAACGATGACAAAGTACAGTATGACGATGAAAACGCAGGAGAAAATGCCTAGCGCGATCCACTTGATTTGCGTGACTTCGACCAGCAGTTCGTCAACCATCGATTATCATCCTTTTCACATTCGATCCGCCGGATCCGTCGATTTCGGTCCGGGCGCGGGCCTTGCCGCGGTGGACGAAAATCAGTGCCTTGATTGCCACCAAGATCAGCACGCCGACCAGGGCGAGCACCAGCACTGCGAGCCACGGCACACCCAGCGCGTCATCGGAAAACCAGAACCACAGGCCGAGCGCATAAAGTCCGCCGAAAATGACGGTGGACTTGTTGAGACTGGACGATTCCTCCTCCCGTATGCGGTCCATGCGGGCCTGGAATTCCTTGTATGTCTCCTTGCTGATAGCGGCGCTCGATCGATTACAGATCCGTAAACTCTATCAGGATCTGCGCTCGACAGTGCGCCCGGAGCGCTGCGGACGGGTCAGGCTGAAGCCGAAGACGTTACGGCCGGCGCGGCTCACGTTCGCTCCTCCGGATGATGTTCGGCCAGGAAAGTCAGGATCTCGTTGCTGACATCCCTGAGTGCCTCGTCGACGGCACCGAGCTGCGCTTTTACGATGGTTTCCCGGAAGTTCATGTCGCCGTGCTGTTCTTTGAGATCAAACGACTTCAGGATGGCTGTTGTAAAGGGCACGAGGCCCGTACGAGTATCAAGCAGGATCGCCTCGACGCCGCAGTAGGCGCGCGACTGATCGGCGGCGAAAATCCGGTAGCGTTCAAAACTGCGGCAGTAAGAGCGATAAACCAGCAGCAGATCTGCCTGGTACCTCGCGGCTGCCTCCCGCAGGTGCGGCACTGACTTGTGCTCGGGAATCAGAATGGACGGCAGGTAGGACGCATCGTAGACGGCCGGTGACGAAGCAAGCGTCTTGATCGCTTGCGTCTGCATTCGCTCGGTCGCGATGGCTACTTCCTCTGACCACATCGACCAGGCTTCACGACCGAAGGGCATCAAAGCGACGCGACTCAGCGCAGGTGGGGCGTAGTCGAACTGCAGGATTCTTTGAATGTCGGCGTCGGACAGAACCGCCTCGTCGCCGGAGAACAGCGATTCGGAGTCGGTGACCGCAGCCTGAACGTCGAAGTAGGCGTCAGGCCGAGGCGCGGTGGACACCATGCCGGTGCAGCCTGAAAGGGCAATGATGGCAAAGGACAAAAGTATGCGATCGATCATCGAACCAGCCTCCGGGGTTACGGGATGAATACATCACGCCGTCAACGGCGTGCGCCGGGATGATCTTATGCCTCCGGAAAACGCTTCGTGCGCCTTGGCACGCGGTTTTACAACGAATTTACACGCGCTACATCAGTGGAGCCACGGCGAAACCAAAACCGGTCAGCGATCGCGAAGTTGCAGGAAGGCGCAGATCTGGGCAACCAGGAGCTGCGTGAATCGAGCTAGGAAGCCGTAATCGAGCGTGTCGGGCAGGTCGCTCGGCAAGTGGTAGTTCGGGTTCCTGAACTCTGCGGTGTCGGTCCACATCAGGGCAGGGATGCCGGCCGACCAGAACGGCGAATGATCGCTGCGAAGGAGGTGCGGAAACAGGCGCTCGACGCCGGCGAAGATCTTGAGCCCCACAATCGGCAGCGCCGGCACCACCATCGACCCGACCTCGAGGACGGACGTGACAAGATCGTTCGAATGGCGGTTCGACAGCATGCCGATGAAGTTGCCGGTATCGCCGAGCCGCACCGGCATGCCGGGCGGTGCCTGCTGCGAGCCGGGCGTTTCGTCGCAGTAGCCGACCATCTCCAGAACGTGCACGAGCTGCAGGCCGTGTTTGCGCTTGCCGAGGAAGTTCCTGACGAAGTCGTCGCTGCCGAGGAGGCCGTCCTCCTCGCGATTGAACGCGATGAAGGCGACCTGGCCCTCTGCGATTTCAGTGA
>CALKYK010000566.1 GCA_938003715.1 uncultured Gammaproteobacteria bacterium | reverse complement strand
GAAGAAGAAAGTCGTTGCCATAAGAAGCCACAAGTACACGTGGCACATCCCAAAATTCCCGGTAGTGAAAAGGAGCCCACATCGTCCCGGTTGCCGCCTAACAATAAGTCGTTTGCATAATTGAAGTAATAAATGTCACAAAAAGTGGAGAATAACAAGTTGCGGAGTTGGTAAGTGCCTGAATAATCTACTGGTGAGATTTGTTCTGTTGCGAGTAACAGGGAGTGTTATGTTGCGATGGCAGGGAAGCTATTGGACCAGGTTCGAAACACCTTTCGGGCGCATCATTACAGCTACCGGACCGAAGAGTCGTACATCAAGTGGATCCGGCAGTACATCCTGTTTCACGGCAAGCGGCATCCTGCGGAGCTGGGCGCTGAGCACATCCAGGAGTTCCTGACGGACCTGGCGGTACGCCGCAAGGTCGCCGCCTCCACGCAGAACCAGGCGTTGAGCGCTCTCCTGTTCCTGTACCAGAAGGTGCTGAACATCGAGCTGCCGTACCTCGACGACATCGTCCGTGCCAAGCGGCCGGTCCGCATACCGATCGTCATGACGCGTACCGAGGTCGCCAAGGTGCTGGACGCCATGCAAGGCGTGCACTGGCTGATGGCCAGCCTGCTCTACGGCAGCGGCATGCGACTTGCCGAATGCCTGCGCCTGAGAATCCAGGACATCGACTTCGAATACCTGCAGGTCACGATTCGCGACGGCAAGGGCGCCAAGGATCGCCGCACTACGCTCTCAAAGGCGCTCGTCCCCCACCTCGAGCAGCAATTCAGCCGGATCAGGCGGGTCCACGATCGGGACCTGGAACAACGCCGGCCCGGCGTTTCCCTGCCCTACGCAATCGATCGCAAGTATCGCGGCGCGGCCAACGACTGGAAGTGGCAGTACCTCTTCCCCTCATCCCGCTACGCGTTCATCCACATGAACCAGCAGCAGCGCCGGCATCACGCGCACCCGTCCGCCATCGCAAGAGCGGTCAAAAACGCCGTTCGGGAATCCGGCATCAACAAGCGCGCCACCTGCCACACGTTTCGCCACTCGTTCGCGACCCACCTGCTGGAAAATGGCTACGACATCCGCACCGTGCAGGAGCTGCTCGGGCATTCGGACGTCAAGACCACGATGGTCTACACGCACGTCATCAAGCGCGGCGGCCACGCCGTCAAGAGCCCGCTGGATTTGATTTGATTCAGGCCGTTCTGAAACGCTTCTCGGCCCTCGCCCGTGCCTTGGCCGCTTCTTCCTCGCGGTCCTTCGGCGGCGCCGAGGTCACGAGCGATTCCACCAGCCGCTGGACGATCTCGGTCACGTCATCGACGGCCTGGTTGAAGACCGCCTCGTTCGCCTGCGACGGCTTCGTCGAGCCGCTCACCTTGCGCACGAACTGCAGTGCGGAGGCCCGCATCTCGTACTCGGTGGCCGGCGGCTCGAAATTGAACAGCGTCTTGATGTTCCTGCACATGGCTTGCTCCGTCTGGTCGCGCCCGATACCCGTGCCGGCTCAGCCCAGCGGTCGGATGCCGATCGCGTGGCGGATTTCCGCAAGATATGGCACGGAGATCGCCCGTGCCTTCTCTGCGCCTTTCTTCAGTTCTTGCTCGACAATGGCCGGGTCGGCTATCAGCCGCTTGTACTCATCGCGCGCCGGTTTCAGGTGCTCGTTGATGTACTCGAACAGTTCCTGCTTCATCTCGCCCCACGCGATGCCCTCGGCGTAGCGCTTCTTTATTGCTTTCGTTTCTTCAGGTGTCGCAAATGCCTTGTAGATCTCGTACAGCGTCGAGCCCTCGGTGTCCTTCGGCTCGCCGGGCTCCAGGCTGTTCGTCTTGATCTTCATGATCAGTTTCCTGAGCTTCTTTTCCTCTGCGAACAGCGGGATCGTGTTGTTGTAGCTCTTCGACATTTTGCGCCCGTCGAGCCCCGACAGCACCGCCGTGTCCTCGCTGATCTCCGCCTCCGGCAGCACGAAGATGTCGCCGTAGTTGTGGTTGAAGCGCTGCGCGATGTCGCGCGTCATCTCCACGTGTTGTTTCTGATCGCGCCCCACCGGGATCTTCGTCGACTTGAACATCAGGATGTCCGCCGACATCAGGATCGGGTAGCTGTACAGCGCCATCATGATGCCCTGGTCCGGGTCCTTGCTGCCGCTCTCCTCGTTCGCCTGCACCATCGCCTTGTAGGAATGCGCACGGTTCATCAGGCCCTTCGCCGTCATACCCGTCAGGATCCAGGTCAGCTCCAGGATCTCCGGGATGTCGGACTGCCGGTAGAACGTCGCATTGTCGGTGTCGAGCCCCAGCGCCAGCCACGCCGCGGCTATTTCCAGCGACGGGCGGTGGATCTTTTCCGGGTCTTCGGCCTTCGCCAGCGCGTGGTAGTCGGCCAGGAAATAGAAGTTCTTCTTCGACTTGTCCTTGCTCGCGGCGATGCCCGGTCGTATAGCGCCGACGTAGTTGCCGATATGGGGCGTGCCGGTCGTCGTGATATCGGTGAGATACGTGTCCTGGCTCATGTCTTCCCTGCGGGCGCTGTCCCTAGTAGCCGGCCGCCTGGCCGTCCTTCCTGGATTCCGATGCGCCGTAGTACACGCCCTCTTCCGGGTCGTAGCGAATCGCCTGGTAGCCACCGTAGTCGATCGAGTCGTCCGGCAGGTTGTGGCCCATCGCCTTAAGCTTCGCGCGCACGTCCTCACCGATGCCGCTCTCGAGGTACAGCTCGCCGCCGTCGGTCATCACCTCGTCGGTCGGCTGCGACGAACCGGTATGCCGGATGCGCGCCGCATCGCCCGCTTCCTGGATGTTCATGCCGAAGTCGATCACGTTGATCAAAATCTGCGCATGCCCCTGCGGCTGGATCGAGCCGCCCATCACGCCGAAGCTCATGAACGGCTTGCCGTCCTTCATCACGAACGCCGGGATTATGGTATGGAACGGCCGCTTGCCCGGCTCGAACACGTTCGCGTGCCCCTCCTCGAGGCTGAACAGCGCGCCGCGGTTCTGCAGCATGAAGCCGAGGTCGCCCGGCGTCATGCCGGAACCCATGCCGCCGTAATTCGACTGGATCAGCGAGATCATGTTGCCGTCCGCGTCCGCCACGGTCATGTAGATCGTGTCGCCCAGCTCGAGCTTCATGTCACCGGCCGGATAGGTCTTCGCCGCACGGTTCGGGTCGATCAGCTTGCGCCGTTCCTCGGCGTATTCCTTCGAGATCAGGCGCTCGATCGGCGCGTCGTAGAAGTCCGGGTCCGCGTAGTACTTCGCGCGGTCCTCGTACACGACCTTCTTCGCCTCGACGAACGTGTGAATGTACTCGGCCGTGCCGAAGCCCATGCTCTTGAGATCGAAACCTTCCAGAATGTTCAGGAGCTGCAGCGCGGCGATGCCCTGCCCGTTCGGCGGCAGCTCGTAGACGTCGTAGCCGCGATAGTTCGTCGACACCGGCGCCACCCACTCCGACTCGTGCGCCGCCATGTCGTCGTAGCTTAAGAAACCGCCGTGCTCGGCCATGTACGAATCGATGACGCGTGCAATTTCGCCTTTGTAGAACGCCTCGCGCCCGCCCGTCGCGATCTCGCGGTAGGTGTTCGCCAGCCCCGGGTTTTTGAACATCTCGCCCTTTACCGGCAGCTTGCCGCCCGGCATGTAGGTTTCCTTGAAGCCCGGGTAGTCGCCGCGCGTGTTCGCGTTGTTCTTCCACAGGTTCGCAATCACCTCGGACAGCGGAAAGCCTTCGTCCGCATAGCGGATCGCCGGGGCCAGCAGCTCGCTCATCGGTATGCGGCCATAGCGCTCGTGCAGCTCGAACCAGCCGTCGACGGCGCCCGGCACGCTGACGGACAGCGGGCCGAGGTAGGGCACCCCGTCCAGCCCCTCGTCTTTGAAATGCTCGAGCGTCAGCGACTGCGGCGAGCGTCCCGACGCGTTGAGCCCCGAGAGCTGCTCGTTCTCCGCATCCCAGACGATCGCGAACAGGTCGCCGCCGATGCCGCAGCCGGTCGGCTCGACGAGGCCCAGCACCGCGTTCGCGGCGATCGCCGCATCGACGGCGTGGCCGCCGGCCTTCAGGACGTCCAGCGCCACCTGGGTCGCCAGCGGCTGGCTGGTCGCCGCCATGCCGTGCGGCGCAATGACCTCGGAACGTGAGGCAAAGGGCTGGCCGACGGGCCGGTCGTAGCCGTGCGCGGTCATCGTTACGCTAGCCGCCACCCCCAAAAGGAGCGAAATCGGGCGTTTCATACATGTCTCCGGGCGCCTCTGGAAAACTCCAAATGATGCCCTTCCCGGGGGCGGATTGAAACTCCCAGCCAGGCTCGCCGCGGCCCTGCGGGCAGGGTTAAGATGAATCCATGAACAGCCCCTCTGCCGATGCGCAGGCCGGCCTGGCCGCCGCGTATCCCGAACACGTCCGCACCGTTGCCGCGCGCCACGACCGCGCCCTGGAGCGCGCCGGTGCCGGCCACGCGGTCATTTTCTCCGGCGCGCCGAGGCTGGTGTTCCTCGACGACTACCACTACCCGTTCAAGGCCAACCCCCACTTCCTGAGCTGGCTGCCGCTGACCGCCACGCCGTTCTGCTACCTCGTGTATACGCCGGGCGAGACGCCGGTGCTCGTGTACTACCAGGAAAAGGACTACTGGCATTTGCCGCCGGCGTCGCCGGGCGGCTACTGGGCGAATCACTTCGACATCCGCGTCGTGCACACGCTGGAGGACGTCGCCGCGCACCTGCCCGACGCGCGCGACAAGTGCATCCTGATCGGGGAAGTCGACGACCCGGGGCACGCGTTCGGCATCGAGCGTATCAATCCCGGCACCGCGCTCAACATCCTGCACTTCGAGCGCGCGGTGAAAACCGGCTACGAGCTCGAATGCATGCGCGCCGCATCGCGCCGCGGCGTCAAAGGGCACCGCGCCGCCGAGGCAGCGTTTCGTGCAGGTAAGTCGGAGTTCGACATTCACCTCGACTACTGTCGCGCCGTCGAACATGCCGACACCGAGCTGCCGTACGGCAATATCGTCGCACTGAACGAGCACGGCGCGGTGCTGCACTACCAGCACCAGGAGCGGCAGGCGCCGGCAAAGATTCGCTCGTTCCTTATCGACGCCGGCGCGCGCGTCAACGGCTACGCCTGCGACATCACGCGCACGTATTCGAAAGCGGACGACGAGTTCGCCGCGCTGATCGAACGCTTCGACGAACTGCAGCAGGAGCTGGTCGGCGAGGTTCGTGCCGGCGTCGACTTCGCCGACCTGCACGTGTCATGTCACCGCAAGATCGGCGCACTGCTCGACGAAACCGGGCTCGCGAAAGGCGATCCCGACGACCTGATCGAAGCGGACGTCACGTCGGCGTTTTTCCCGCACGGGCTTGGGCACCTGCTCGGCCTGCAGGTGCACGACGTCGGCGGGCGCATGGGCGACGATACCGGTACCGTCGTCGATCCGCCGAGCGGGCACCCCTATCTCCGCATGACGCGCACGATCGAGGCCGACCACGTACTGACGATCGAACCCGGCCTGTACGCGATCGACATGCTGCAGGAGAACCTCAAGGGTTCGCCCGGCTACGACATGGTCGACCGCAAGAAATACGAGTGGCTGAAACCGTACGGCGGCATCCGCATCGAGGACGACGTGCGGGTGCTGGCCGACGGCTGCGAAAACCTCACCCGCGACGCGTTTGCGGCGAACTGAGACGTCGCCTAAGCGGCCAGCGCGTTCATCT
This sequence comes from uncultured Gammaproteobacteria bacterium, assembly GCA_938003715.1. Classification (GTDB taxonomy): domain Bacteria; phylum Pseudomonadota; class Gammaproteobacteria; order Steroidobacterales; family Woeseiaceae; genus SZUA-117. The sequence continues at coordinate 2,990 of CALKYK010000566.1, read as the reverse complement.
TTTCGGCCAGCTTGAAATCCAACTCGGTGATGCCGCCGGCGTCGTGCGTCGTCAGGTGCACGCACACCTTGCTGTACACGTTGAACCACTCGGGATGGTGGTTCATTTTCTCGGCTTCGATGGCCACGCTGGTCATGAAGCCGAAGGCCTCGACGAAATTACGGAACTTGAAGTCGCGATGCAGCTTGCCGTCGTCGAGCGACCAGCCGTCGAGGGACCCGAGTTTTTCTTTTACCGCATCGTCGCCCAGTTTCTTTGCCATCGTTTCCCCCTGCCTTCAGCCGTGCCCGGCTTTTCTTGTCTGTGGCGCATCGAAAAATCGCCGGAACGTGAACGCGTCCTCGGTCGGGCCCGCCATCGCAAGACGCTCCAGGCGGTGCTTCGCCTCGAGTACCGTCGGCTTCGTGCCCGCCGGCTGCCACCACAGCGCCAGGATCGGCCGGTTCTGCGGTACGAACCACTCGGCACGGCGGCGCAGGATCTCCACGTGCTCGGTCTGGTAGACAAAATCGAGCAGCGCCTGTTTCGATTCCCACATCGACATGTTGAAGATCAGGTTTGCTTCGCCGAACACGTCGGTCACCTCGGTATCGCCCTCGACGTTCAGGTACCGCCAGACGAAACCCGGCGCCTCATCGGCAATGGCGTTGATGCGGTCGAGATTGTCGACGAAGCCTGCAAACCGCGGATCCTCGTAGGTGTACTTCGTCACCGCGATGTTCACCTGCGCGAGATGGTGGTTCACGTGCCCTTTTCTTTGGATTCTTCGTACATCTTCAGCTTGAGCTTGCGCTTCACGCTGCGGCCCCGGCGCTCCAGCAGCGGCCGCATCGAGCGCCCGAGGCCCGGAAACAGGTAGGTCAGCGTCGTCAAAAGGCCGCTCACCGGCGGCATCGAGCGCTCGCGCTTGTCGTTCGTGCAAAGCCTTAATATTTCCGCCGCCACCTCGTCGGCGGTGCTGATCGGCTGCGAGAACGTCAGGTCGGTGACGTTGTCGATGTTCGACATGATGAAGCCGGTATCGATCGGCCCCGGCGACACCGTCGCGAGCTTGATGCCCGACTCGGCCAGTTCCTCCGCCAGCGCAAACGTGAACACGCGCAGGCCGGCCTTGGTCGCACAGTAGGTCGCCGCACCCGGCACCGGCGTGCGCCCGGCGAGCGAGGCGACGTTGATGATCGCGCCGCCGCCGGAATCGCGGATGTACGGGATCGCGAGCCGGGACAGTACGATCGGCGCGCGCAGGTTGACGTCGACCATCTTGCCGAGGTCCTCGGCGCCGATTTTCTCGACCGGGCCGCGCTGGTGGAAGCCTGCGTTGTTCACCAGCACGTGCAGGCTGCCGAACTCGAAGTGGGTTTTCTTCATCAGGCTGGCGCAGGCATCGGGATCTGCGACGTCGAGCGCCATGATGTGCACGGTGGTTTGCTCGCGCAGTTCCTCGCTCATGGCCTCGAGCTTTCGTTTGCCGCGCGCGACCAGCATCAGGTTCGCGCCGGCCGCTGCAAACGCGCGTGCCGTAGCCGCGCCCACCCCTTCCGAGCCGCCGGTGATGACGACGGTCTTGTCTTTGAACGTGTCCATGGACGATCGAGTCTAGACCATGGGGTTCGGGCGGGGAAGGTGGTTTGCCGTCATCGCGAGGCGGCGTAGCCGCCGCGGCGATCCACCCTATTCAGTACAGAGGAATGGATTGCTTCGTCCTGCTTCGTCCTGCTTCGTCGCTGCGCTCCTCGCAGTCCTCGCAGTTCTCGCAATGACGATTGACCAGATCCCGTCGGGTGCGGATTGATCTTTAGTAAATCGTTTGGACGGGCTCAGGAGCCCAAGGCCGATACGCGTACGGAATCAGAACCCGAGGTAACCGCGGATTTTTCTCCACAAAGAAGACTCCCACCCGTACACCTCCAGGTGTTCGGCGCCGAGCTTGGCTTCGGGCAGGACCTCGGAAGGCTTGATGACCTTGTTCTTGAGGGTGTCGTCGGAGGGCATCTGCAGCTTCTGCTGCACCGAGGTATCTTCGGGGGTCAGGCCTTCGACGGCGAGGCTCAGGCGAGGCAATACGTCATCGTCGACGATGTCTTCGAGAAACACCGCGTCGGGGTCGAATGCGTCCTTGTCCAGGATCATGCAGTCGGCAAATGCCTCGTCCTTGCTGATGGCCCTGCTCCCATACCTGACCGGATCACTTTATTGGCATATGGACCGCGCGGCTGTGAGCCCGCTCACAGGATCGCGATCTGAAGCAATTCTTCCTGATATCAGGCGCTTACCGGCGGCTCGGGACGGCAAAACCGGCCCGTTCTTCGGGCCGTGCGGGCACCTCGCGCACAGTTGCGCGCCATCATTACGCTTATGTCAAAAGTGCGAAACAAAAAAAACCGGGCAATGTGCCCGGTTTCTTCATGGTATCGAGGCCAGCGCCTATTCTTCCGCTACCGCCTGTTCCGGCGTGCCGGCACCCTCGACCAGCTGCACGATCGCCATCGGCGCCGCATCGCCCGGGCGCGGGCCGGTCTTCAGGATGCGCAGGTAGCCGCCGGGCCGCTCCTTGTAGCGGGGCCCGAGGTCGTTGAACAGCTTGCCGACCGCTTCCTTGTCGCGCAGGCGATCGAATGCGAGGCGGCGATTCGCCACGCCGTCTTCCTTGGCCAGCGTGATCAGCGGCTCGACGACGCGGCGCAGCTCTTTCGCTTTCGGCAGGGTCGTCTTTATGATCTCGTGGCGCACCAGCGACGTCGCCATGTTGCGAAACATCGCCTTCCTGTGGGAGCTGGTGCGGCCGAGTTTGCGACCGGATTTTCTGTGACGCATTTTTCCTGAACCTTCTGTCGCAGGGAGCGGCTCACGCCGCGCCCGTATCCTTTAAATAGCGAGCTCGTGCTCGGGCCTCAAGCTCGGCGGCGGCCAGTTGTCGAGGTGCATGCCGAGGCCCAGGCCGTGCCCTTCCAGCACTTCCTTGATCTCGGTCAGCGACTTCTTGCCGAGGT
>CALKYK010000565.1 GCA_938003715.1 uncultured Gammaproteobacteria bacterium | reverse complement strand
ATTTCGGCCGGTGCGGGGTCCGTGTCCTGCTCGTCCGGCTCCCTGATGCCGTGCCGGATCAATAATTCTTCTGCCTGCTCCTCCGAAATGCGGCTGATCGACCGGATGCCGACCCGTTCGTCGCCGAAGGAGCCGAAAACCAGCGCGTCACCGCCGTATGGGCAAAGCCAGTCGTCACGCGAGGCCGAACCCATCTGGATCGATGAACGCATGTCGAAGGACGAGACGCCGAGCTGCACGTAGTAGTGTCGCTTGCCGCCCGCCTCGATGAGCAGGCTGCGGTTATCCAGAGGCGTATAGTCTCGGATAGTCCGGATCGAGATGCAATCCGAACCGCGGTAATTGATGTCGCGGCCGAGGCCCGGATCGGTCTCCGTGCTCGCGCACGAGGCTAATAACACGCTCGAAATAAGCAAACCAACTGCCTGATATATATAGTTTTTCATATATTCAAACCTGGGCAATATCAACGCTGCCCGCGCCACGCCGGGCGCTCCTAAACTGCTTTTTAGACCGGATCTAAACGCATTAAGTTCATCCCTCACCCGCGGCCACCGGCCGGGCCGGGTCGCGGATCCATTCGCTGTAGGAACCGACGTACAACCGCGGTTCCGGGAGCCCCGCTCGCAGCGCGGACAGCACCAGGTGACAGGCCGTGACCCCCGAGCCGCACATCGCGACGGTTTCGCCTGAGTCAGGCAATCTGGCCCATTCGGCTGCCAGCGCATCGGGCGACCGCCAGCGCCCGTCGGCTTCCAGGTTGCGCGAGAATGGCAGGTTCAAGGCGCCCGGGACGTGCCCGGCAACGGCATCGATCGGCTCCACCTCGCCGCGAAAACGGCGCTCGTCGCGAGCATCCACGAGGCGCATTGGCGTGCCCGAGGACATCGCTTTGCACAGTTGGCGAGTAGTCATAACGAGCTCGTTGCGGATTGCGGGACGAAATCGGGCGCGTGGCGGTGACGGAACCGCCATCTCGGTCGGCAGGCCTGCCGCCGTCCAGGCCGCGAAACCGCCATCGAGAACGGCGACCCTGCTGTGTCCGAGCCAGCGCAGCAGCCACCAGAGTCGCGCCGCCAGCGCGCCGCTCCGGTCGTCGTAGACGACGACCTGCGTGTCGTTGCCGATTCCCCAGCATTCGAGCCGGTCGCAGAATTCGTCCACGTCCGGCAGCGGGTGCCGGCCGGAGTCTGGCTGGACCGGCCCTGCCAGGTCCCGGTCCAGGTCGGCATAGACTGCGCCCGGAATGTGACCTTCCCGGTACAGGCGCGGCCCCTCGGCGGGATCGAGCAGGTTGAACCGGCAATCGACGATCGCCACCGCTGCCGGCTCGAGGCTCGCCAAAGCCTCTGCTTCGATCAACAGTTCGTATCGGTCCATCGCAGTCGGCGTCCGGCGCCGTGTAATTCCGGGTTCCCGCCTTGTACACAGGAATGCGGTCCGACACAATAAGCGCCCGCGGCGGCGCCTCCGTCGCCATTCACTTGCTAAAAAACCAGGGAGCCCGGTTGGTGGACAGGATACTTGTGGGCCTGAAACGCGTCGTCGACTACAACGTTCGCGTCCGCGTACGCGCGGACGGCAGCGGCGTCGAGACCGACGGCGTCAAGATGAGCATCAACCCGTTCGACGAGATTGCGCTGGAAGAAGCCCTGCGCATCCGTGAACGCGGTGAAGCCGCAGAGGTCGTCGTCGCATCGATCGGCGGCAGCGAAGCCCAGCAGCAGCTGCGGACGGGCCTGGCCATGGGTGCCGATCGCGCGATCCTGGTGGTTGCCGATTCGGCGGTCGAACCGCTGTCGGCCGCCCGCGTGTTCATGAAGCTGATCGAGCGCGAGAGCCCGGAGCTGGTCATTCTCGGCAAGCAGGCCATCGACGACGACAACAACCAAACCGGGCAGATGCTGGCTGCACTGTGGGCTCGCCCGCAGGCGACGTTCGCGTCGAAACTCGAACTCGGCGGCGGCAAGGCGACGGTCACCCGCGAAGTCGACGTCGGCCTCGAAAAAATCGAGGTCGACCTTCCGGCCGTGATCACGACGGACCTGCGTCTCAACGAGCCGCGCTACGTAAAGCTGCCCGATATCATGAAAGCAAAAAAGAAGCCGCTTGATGAAATCTCGCTGGCGGAGCTCGGCATCGAGGATGCGCCGAAAATCGTAGCGCAGCAGTTCGAGCCGCCGGCCGCACGGCAAAAAGGCATCATGGTCGAAGACGTCGCGGGACTCGTTGCGGCGCTGAAAGACAAGGGGCTCGTCTGATGGCAAAGATACTCCTGATCGGAGAACACGACGGAAAGACGCTCAACCCGAGCACGGCGAAGAGCGTCGCCTGCGCCGCGGAAATACCGGACGCCGCGATCGATGTCGCGGTGTTTGCTGCCGACGGTGCAGAGATCGCCGCACAGGCAGCGAGTCTTGCCGGCGTCAACAAGGTCATTCGCGTCGATCGTGCGGAGAACGAAAACCCGCTCGCGGCGGTGATTGCCCCGCAGGTCGTTGCGCTGGCCGCCGGCTATTCACACGTTTTCGGACCGTCGACGACGTTCGGCAAGGACCTCATGCCGCGCGTCGCAGCGCTGCTCGGCGTCAACCAGGTCAGCGACATCATGGAAGTGCTCGGCAGCCATCGCTTCAAGCGCCCGATATACGCGGGCAACGCGATCGTCACGGTCGAGGCGCCGGACGGCGTGCCGGTGGTAGCCACGGTGCGCACCGCGTCCTACCGCGCCGTCGACACCGGCGCGAATGCCGACGTCGAAACCGCGGACGTCGCCGCCGAATTGCCGACCCATACGCGCTACGTCGAACTGATGGCCGGCAAGTCGGATCGCCCCGACCTGCAGACGGCGAGCAAGGTCGTGTCCGGCGGACGGGCTCTCGGCAGTTCCGAAAAATTCGAGATAATTTATGAGCTTGCGGACGCAATGGGGGCCGCTGTCGGGGCCTCCCGGGCGGCCGTCGACGCCGGTTACGTGCCGAACGAACTGCAGGTCGGGCAAACGGGCAAGATCATCGCGCCCGAACTCTACATTGCCATCGGCATTTCGGGCGCCATCCAGCACCTGACCGGCATCAAGGATGCTGGCACGATCGTAGCCATCAACAAGGATGCGGAAGCGCCGATTTTCGAGGTCGCCGATATCGGGCTTGTCGGCGACCTGTTCACGATCGTTCCCGAATTGAAAGCAGCGCTGGGCTGACGCGCGCTACAGCGCCGCGAGGACCGACTCGGCCTTGCTCACTTCGAACTTGCCGGGCGCTTCGACGGCGACATGCGTCGCGACACCATCATCGACGACGATGGCGAATCGCTGGCTGCGTTTGCCCATGCCAAAGGCCGTACCGTCCATTACGAGGTCCAGCGCTTTTGCGTAGTCGCCGTTGCCGTCGGCGAGCATGACGACCTTGTCGCCGACGCCCTGGTCCTTGCCCCAGGCATTCATGACGAACACATCGTTGACAGACATGCAGGCAATCGTGTCAACGCCCTTGGCGAGAATTTCATCGGCGTGCTGGACGAATCCGGGCAGATGATTTTGTGAACAGGTCGGAGTGAACGCGCCGGGCACCGATACGAGCACGACCTTTTTTCCGGCAAACAGCTCGTCGGTGGACATCGCGCCGGGACCTGATTCCGTCATCACGTTGAATACGCCAGACGGCATTTTTTCGCCTTGTTCTATCGCCATGGGCAGGATCTCCTCTTCGGATCAGTATTCGTTTTCGGCGACGTGCACGATGAGCCCGTCCCAATCGTCATTCATTTCCAGCTGGCAAGTCAGACGGCTGTTCGGGCGACGATCGTACGCAGCCTCCAGCATGCTGTCTTCCATGTCATCCATTTCCGGCATCCTGGCAAGCCAGGCCTCATCGATATAGCTGTGGCAGGTTGCGCACGCGCATGCGCCGCCGCACTCGGCGACGATGCCGTCAATGTTGTTGTTGATGGCGCCTTCCATGACCGAGTAACCGTGCTCGACCTCGACTTCGTGCCGGATGCCATCTGGCGTGATGGAAGGGACTTTGGGCATTCAAAAAATACCGGGCTCAGCGGAAAGACCGGGCATTGTACGGACCCCGGTCAAATGGGGTCAATGCCGCCAGGGTGTACTGGTGGCAAACAAAAAACGGGCGCCTCTCGGCGCCCGTCATGTCCTTCGGTAGGACGGTGGTCAGCTGCGATCCGAAGCCCGGCGACGCTCTGCAAGCTGGCGCTGCTGCCGCTGCGCTGCCGCTTCGGCGAGGCGAATCTGCTCGATCCGTTCGATGTCCTGTTCGATGACATTGATCCACTGGTTGGCGATACGACGTGAGCGCGGCGTCTTGCCGGCCTCACGGAATGCCGCGATCGCCTCGCGGTAGTCACGCGTGTTGTACAGGCACATGCCGAGCGAGATGTTCGCGTTATCCGGGCTCTTGATGCCGCCCTTGCGCAGGCCTTCGCGAATCGCCGTGACGCATTCGCTGTATTCGCCGAGGTTCAGGTGCGCGTTGCCGAGCCGCAGGTTTAGCTCACCGTCGTCGCTCAGGCGCGCCGCCTGCTGCAGTGCCGGGATGGATTTCTCGTCTTCGGCAGCAAGCGTCCAGGCCTGTGACAGCAGCCGGTAGTTTTTGGCGTCCTTGGACACACGGCCGGCATTCATTTCCTTCTCGAGCAGCGTCGCGGCCTTGTACGGCACCTCGTGCTGCATGTACAGCTGCGCCATCGTGACGAGCTCCGCTTCCTTCTCCAGCATGCCCTGTGTGTGCGCCGCGTCATACGACGTCAGAAGGTTCATTTCCTCGCCGAGTTCGGTGTAGGCACCGGCGAGTGAGAACCAGTAGCGCTTCTTGGGCCAGGTCTGCAGCAGGATTTTCTGGATGTCGCGAACCTTGGCGTAGTTTTCCTGCTGGAAATAGGCAAAGTTGAGAAGAACCCACCAGTCCTCCTTGATCTCGGTTTGACGCTTCCTGGCGATGTCCATTGCGGTCTCGATGGGCCGGA
>CALKYK010000564.1 GCA_938003715.1 uncultured Gammaproteobacteria bacterium | reverse complement strand
GAGCCGGTACCCGAAAAAGCCACGCCGGTCGGCGAAGTCTACGTGCAGGTCGCGCGGCACGTCCTGCCCTACCCGACGAACAACATCCATCCGCGATTCTGGAGCTGGGTCGGCGGTACCGGTACGCCGGTGCAGGTCATTGCCGACCTCGTCGCCTCCGCGATGAACGCGACCAGCCTGGGCTTCGACGAGGCGGCGTCCACCTACGTCGAACTGCAGCTCCTCGACTGGCTGAAGTCGCTGCTTGACGTGCCGCAGGACGCAAGCGGCCTGCTGGTCAGCGGCGGCTCGATGGCCAATCTCGTCGGGCTCGCCGTTGCCCGCAACGAGAAAGCGCCGCACGACGTTCGGGCGGACGGCGTCGGTGATTCGGTCCGGCTCCGGTATTACGCGTCGACGGAGGCCCATTCGTCGGTGCGCAAGGCGGTCGAGCTGCTGGGTCTCGGCAACGGCGCGCTGCGGCTGGTGCCGGTGCGCGATGATTTCACGATCGATGTCTGAGCGCTGGCGGACGCGATCGAAGCCGATCGCCGGCAGGGTCGTGTGCCCGCGTGCATCGTGGCCAATGCGGGCACCGTCAACACGGGTGCGCTCGATCCACTGCACGCGCTGGCCGACCTGGCGCAGGCCGAGGGTCTGTGGCTGCACGTCGACGGAGCATTCGGTGCTTTTGCGAAGCTGTCGCCCGAGTACCGCGGACTCGTCGACGGACTGGAGCGCGCGGATTCGCTTGCGTTCGACCTGCACAAATGGCTGTACGTGCAGTACGACTGCGGCTGCGTGCTGGTGCGTTCGGCGAGCGCGCACAACCGGACCTTCTCCGTGACGCCGTCTTACCTGCGCAAGTTCGAGCGCGGCCTCGCGTCGGGCCCGATCAACTTTTCCGAGTACGGAGTCCAGCTGTCGCGCTCGTTCAAGGCGCTGCGCGCATGGATGGCCCTGAAAACCGAGGGCGCCGGACGTTACGGGCAGCAGATCGCGCAGAACATCCGCCAGGCCCGCTACCTGGACAGCCTGGTCGCTTCGGAGCCGCGGCTTGAACGGCTGGCGCCGACGGCGATGAACATCGTCAACTTCCGCTATGTCGCGCCGGGTCTCGATGCCGGGGCGCTGGACGACCTGAACGCCGAAATCCTGATGCGGCTGCACGAGCGCGGCATTGCCGCGCCTTCGTCGACGGTGCTGAACGGCAGGTTTTCGCTGCGCGTCGCGAACTGCAATCACCGCAGCCGGCGCGAGGATTTCAGGGCCCTGGTCGAAGGCGTGCTCGCAATCGGTGACGAACTGGTGACAGGCAACCTTCGGGCCGGCTGAAGCATCACAGTCAGCACAGGGAACCCCGACGCGGCAAAGCGGTCAAGCGCCAGGGGAATTACCCTATAATTTTCGACCATGCGTACCTTCGTTGCCGAACTCAGGCGGCGCAACGTATTGCGCGTTGCCGCTGCCTATGCACTCGTGGCCTGGATCATCATCGAGGCCGGCTCGGTGCTGCTGCCCACGTTCGGCGCGAGCGATACAACGTTCCAGGTGTACGTCATCGCGGTGCTGCTCGGCTTCTTCGTGTCGCTCGTCTTCGCCTGGATTTTCGAGATCACGCCGGAGGGCGTGCGCGTCGACAGCCCCGATACGCCGCGCGATACGCCGAAACAGCCGCCGAAGGCCCTGACCAACTACCTGATCATCGGGCTGCTCGTCGTCGCGCTCGGGATCTCGGTGACGTTCAACGTGACCGGTCTGCGCGACGTCGGCGGCCGTGGTGCAACGGCCGCGATGCAGGACCGGCGCGCCATCGCCGTGCTGCCGTTCACGAGCCGGAGCACCGGTCCGGAAAACGCGCTTTTCGCCGACGGGATCCATGACGACCTGCTGACCCGGCTCGCAAACCTCGGCGCGTTCAAGGTGATTTCGCGAACCTCGGTCATGGAGTACAGGGATACGACCAAGAACCTGCGGCAGATTGCCGACGAGCTCGGCGTCGATACGTTGCTCGAGGGCGCGGTGCAACGCGTCGGCGACGACGTGCGCATCAACGTGCAGCTCATCGATGCGGAAACCGACGAGCACCTGTGGGCCAGCAGCTACGATCGCAACCTCGCGGCAGAGGGCCTGTTCGCGGTCCAGAGCGACGTCGCGACGGCGATTTCGAGCGCGCTGCACTCGACATTGATGCCGGACGAGGCCGCCGAGGTCGTGTCGATTCCGACCGACAACCTGCGCGCCTACAGCCTCTACATGTCGGGACGCGACAAGCTCAACCTGCGCCGACTCGAGCCCCTGCTCGAAGCGCGTGCCCAGCTCGAGGAAGCGCTGTCACTCGATGCGGAGTATGCGGAGGCGCACGTCGCGCTGGCGGAAGCGGTGCTTTTGCAGTGGATCAATCACGTCGCGCTGCCGCGCGACGAGGCGTGGCGCATTGCCGAGACCCACATCGACCGGGCGCTGGAACTGAATCCGGACCTTGCGGGTGCCTATGCGACGCTCGGCCTGCTGCGCACCAATCAATGGGCCGCGACGCGCATGGGCACGCAAAACGTCGAGGCCGAAGCCGCGTTCGAGCAGGCGATTGCACTCAATCCGAACCACGCCGCCGCGTACATGTGGTTCGCGGGGCTGCGCGACGCCGAGCAGCGTATCGACGACGCGATCGCCTACTACCACCGGTCGATGCAGCTCGACCCGCTGGGCCGGGTACCGTACTCCAACCTGCCGGCGCTGTACGCCCAGCTCGGCCAGTACGAAATCGCGCTGAAACTGTGGCTGGAGGCGATCGACATCCACCCCGACTGGCCGACGCCCTACCAGAACATCGCGCTGCACCTCGCCGGCATGGGACGACTGGACGAGGCGCTGGCGTGGGGACGCACCGCGCAGGCGCTGAGCAGCGAAGCCGAGTTCCTGGGCAACATCAGCATCGGCATCTATGTGCGCTTTGGCGAAATGGAACGCGCCCGGACCGTATTCGCAGACTTCAGCGACACGCACATGCTGGCGCCGCTGCGGCCCGGCTTCGAGCGCCTGCTGGACGGCGACTTCGAGGCCGCGCTGGCGTTTTTCACCGGCTACATCGAGCGCGATCCGGAACAAACGGCCTTCCTGCTCGGTTTTGTCGCGGACGTCGCAACCCTGACCGGCGAGCTCGACCGGGCCAGGCAGTTCGCCTACATGCGCCACCCGATCCTTGCCGCGGACACCGCCGAGATCCCGGTCGACCGCTTCACCCTGCAGGACGTGGTGCGCCTCGGCTACATCCTGAAGCGCGAAGGGAATACCCAGCGCGGCAATCGCCTGCTCGATTCGGCCCTGCCGGTCGCGCAGTCCATGCCGCGGCTCGGCATGTTCGGCCACGGGGTCAGGGACGTACAGATCCTCGCGCTGCTCGGGCGCCGCGACGAGGCGATTGCAGCGCTGCGCGGCGCCATCGATGCCGGGTTCCGCAGTAAC
>CALKYK010000563.1 GCA_938003715.1 uncultured Gammaproteobacteria bacterium | reverse complement strand
AGAGCAGCCCGTGCCGACGCCACCGCGCCGGACCGCGAATGCGGGCGCGGCGACGTCCGCGCCCGCGACAACGACTCCACGAACACGAGGGAGGCGCTGACGCCGGATCTCGAGTCGGTCGCCGCCGAATTGCCTGCCGCGGATTCCGCCCCGGCGGACGAGCCGTCCCTGCCGACGCTGTCCGACTCGATGCGTATCGATACGCCGGCTGCGCAGACAACAGCGCCGGCCGAGGCGCCCGCGCCTGCCGCAAAAGCGACCCCGGAGGCGCCCGCGGCCCCGCCGCCGGCCGTCGAGCTGCCCGAAATCACGCTCGACAAGGCGCTCGAAGCCAAAGCGGAGTCCAACCCGAAGTACGAGAAATTCGCCGAGGAAATCAGCAAGGCGAACTCGCTCGAGGACATCAGCGAACTGATGGCGGAAACGCTGTTCGGCGACGAAGACCTGGATCGGATTGCCGCCGAGGTTGCTGCCAGCCGTCCGACCGAGCCGGGCGAAGGCGCGGCTGACCAACCCGCCGCCAAAGCGGACGCTCCGGCCGCAGACCTGCCCCCGGCCGCCCGCCAGCCGAAGATCGACCCGGTCGCCACGGGCGAAATCGAGCTGACGCTGGAGATGGACGACGCGTCCGCGAAGGAGCCGCCCTCGGCCGTGCCGGCAGCGAGCGCGGCCGAACCGCAGCCGCCTGCCGCAAAAGCGCCGCCGAAACCGGCAGCCCCGCCCAAGTCCGTGGATGTGCCCGCGCCGCAGCCGGACGAGTCGCACGGCCTGCGCGAATCGGTCGCGATGCGCATCGAGATGCTGAACAAGCTGAAAGGCGGCAGCGGCGAAGCGCCCGCCCCGAAAGCCCCGGCGGCGTCGCCGCAGCCGTCAAAGCCGGAGTCGATCGAGGAACAGATCACGACCTCGATGACGGCGACGCTGAAAGCATTGAAGGCGACGAAACCGGTCGAGGATACGGACGACGAGGCGGACGAAAAAGACGGCAAGAAGTCCGGCCTGTTCAGCCGCTTCCGCCGCTCCTCCTGAGCCTCGGGCGCGGCGCTACGGCGCCGCGTAACCGGTCAGTTCGACGTAGCCGCGACCGGCGACGGGCGTTGCCGTAATCGTCCCAATCGTCCCGATCGTCCCGCTGACGTCGACAGCGCCCTCCCAGTACCGCACCAGCGTTTCGAGTTCCTGGTTCGCGAGCGCCGGTTCGATGCGCAGCCGCGCTCCCAGTGACGGCACGTCGATACGCCACCCGGACGGGTAGCGGTCGCCCCGTTCGTTTTCCCAGGTGTCCGTCACCTGGACGACGACGTCGTCGCGAGACAGCGAGGTCGTCGCTCCATCCGCCGCGACCCAGGTGCCGGCCGAATACGGGTCCGCGCTGCCGTCGCCGCGGCGGATATTGTAGAACATCAGCTCATCGCCGCTTTCGAACTGCAGGGCGAACCAGTCCCATCCGACCTGGTCGGCGGCAAGCGCGCTGCTGCCCCATTCGCGGTCCAGCCAGGAATACCCGGAGACAGCGAAGGTTTCGCCGCCGATACGAATCTCGCCGGTCGTCGCGAGACGCGATATTGAGTAGTAGTAGGACGCATTGCCTTCTTCGGCCGATTTCCGGCTGAGTCCGGCCTCGCCGTTCAGCACCGGCGCCTTGACGGCGTCGAGATCGAGGCGCAGCATGCGATCGCCGTCCGCGGCACGAACCTGCCAGCGCTCCTCCCCCGGCCCTCCCTCTTCGCGGGCGGAAATCGACCAGTCCTCGACCCAGACCCGGAACGGTTCCGCTTCTGCACCTGCCAGCCCGGCCGCGGCGCGCGCGTATCGCTCAGCGACGTGAAAGTCGCCTCGTGCGACGTCCGTGATCGCGAAATGTCCGATGTAGACCTGGTGGGTCCGCCAGTCCGTCTCGAGCGCAGGCGGTTCGTCCGGGGCGAGCCGAAAGCGGAATATCGTCAGCTCGTAGCCGAATCGTCCACCCGCCGGCCCGTCGAGATTGCCGGTCAGGTACCACCACTCGTTGCGATAAGCGGGGTGCGGGCCATGATCGTCGGGAAACGTGAAGACCCGCGGCGCGAGCGCCTTCGGAAAGGCGCCGCCCGCGTCGTCGCGCAGCAGCTCGCCCAGGCGCGGCGACGACACCGGCGCGATCTCCGGCGGCGGCATGCGCCTGTCACCACAGGCCGAAAGGATGACCCAAGTAAATAGCGATAAAACAATGATATATGGATGTTTATTTGTGTACGTTCGCAGCACCGCTTATTCCTCGCGCATCGCCAGCGCCGGCACGACGCGCCCGGCCCGGTAGGCCGGGTACAGCCCTCCGGCGAGGGCCGCCACGACGGCGAGCGAGACGGCGGCGAGCATCACCCCGGGCGACAGGCTCATGTCGATCTGCCAGCCGAACGCGCGGCGATTGATGACGTGGATCAGGAGCCAGGCCATCGCGGTACCCAGCGGCAGCGCGGCGGTGCCGGCCAGTAGCCCGATCAGCGCCGACTGCGTGCCGACCAGCGATGCGGTCTGCAGCGGCGTCATGCCGATACTCCGCAGGATGCCGAACTCCCGGGCCCGCTCCAGCTGCAGGGCGAGCATCGCGCCGAGTATGCCGATGACGGCAACGCCCACCGCGAGCCAGTACAGCACGTCGGTGATGACGAACGTCCGGTCGAAAATGCCGAGCGAAATTTCCTTCAGCCTTGCGTTGCTGCTGATCAGGAGCGACTGGCGCCCGCGCGCGGTTTCGCGCAGCTGGGCGATGACCGCTTGTTCCTCGCTCCCCGCTTCGAGATAGATGCCGAGCGAATCGATGACGGGATCGTCGAAATGACGCTCGTAGGTCGACCGGCTCATCATGACGGCGCCGTCGTCTGCGTCGTAATTGCGGTACACGGCGGCAACATCGAAAGGCACCGGTCCGGACGCCGTTTCGATCGTGATGACGTCACCTTGCGCCACGCCCCGCCTGTACGCGTACGCGTCGGAGACCAGAACCGCGTCGTCATTATCGAATCGAGGCCAGACCCGCTCCGGATCGGCGTCACGCAGGCTCGTGCCGGCATAGCTGCCCGGCGCCATGTCGATCGCCACGAGCCGGATGCGCCCGTCCGCGGTCTCGAGCCAGCTGCGGCGGCTGCTCGAGACGTGCAGGACGCCCGGCACGGCGGACAGGGCGGCTGCCAGCGCGGGATCGAGCGATCCCCGCGCCACGCCGACGTACAGGTCCGACTGCAGGGTCGTGGCCAGCCAGTCGCTGACCGAGCCACGGAAACTCTCGACCATGATGCTGACGCCGACCGTCGCCGACACCGCAACGGCGAGTGCGACGATGGCGACACCGGTTCGGCTCAGCGTGCGCGCAATCCCCGCCACCGCAAGTCGCCCCGTCACGCCGGCCGCGCGGGCAGCCGCGGGCGCGAGCGCCGCAGTAACGGACCGCACCGCGAGCGGAATACAGAAGGCAAAGCCGAGAATCAGTACGAACAGCGCCGCGAGCCCGGCAACCAGGCTTTCCTGGCTCAGGCGGATGATTGTCGCAGCGGCGACCATCATGACGAGGCCGGCGAGGCAGAGCCTTGGCACGAGGCGACCAGCGCGTGCCTCCAGGGTCGAGCGGCTCATCGCGAGCCGGGGCGCGTAAGACGCAGCTTCCCAGGCGGGGAACAGGGCCGCTACAAGCGTTGCGACCAGACCTGCACCGATGCCGCGGGCAAACGACACCGGATCGAGATCGAGAGTCGTGACGCTGACCGCAAAGAAGTGATCGCTGATACTGCGCGAAACCAGCACCAGCAACTCCTGTCCCAGCCACGTGCCCGCGACGGTGCCCGCCGCCGCGCCCGCGACGCCGAGCACCAACGCCGCGCCCATCACCAGCGCGAAAATGCCGCCGCGAGTGACGCCGAGCGCGCGCAGGACTCCGATCAGGTCACGACGCTGCAGCACCGCGAACGCGACGCTGTTGTAGATCAGGAACACGCCGACGAGCATTGCGAGCAGGCTCATTGCCGTGAGGTTGGTCATGAACGCATCGCTCATCGCCGCCGTCGTCTCGGTACGGCCTTTCGCATCGAGCAGTAATGTCCCCGCCGGCAGCAATTCACGCAGGCGCGCTTCGGCGCCTGCATCGTCGGCCGGCAGGCGCACGTCGATGCGCGTCAACCTGCCGCGCAAGGCGAGCCAGTGCTGGGCGACGCCGATGTCGGCGATGGCGAGGTTTGCCAGCCGGTCGCCGTCTTCTCCCTGCAGTACGCCGCCCAGCAGCGCCTCGTAGCGCCTGCCGTTCGCCTCGATCGCGATCCCATCGCCGGGCCGAATACCGAGTTCAGCGGCCGTATCCGCGGACAGCAGGATGGCGGCGTCGCCGACGAGCAGGTTGCGAACGAGATTCTCCGCGCCCGTACTCGCGCCGGGCGCCACCACGTCGTCACCGAGACCCGTCGATCGCGTATAGCTCCGGAAACCCTGCTCGGCGAACACGTCGACGCCGAGCAGTTGCAGGGTCACATCCCCGACGCGCAGGTAGCCGCTGACGATGGGGGCGATGTTCCTGATGCCGTGGCGTACACGCAGTGCCGTGTACAGCGATTCGTCCACGCCGCCGGGTCCGCCGATGACCTGGTGCGTCGCTGCACCGTTCAACGTGTCCATGGAAAGGAGGAATGCCTTGCGGGCGCTCTGGTTCGCGAGGTCGACCGCGAGCATCACGCCGACGCCGATGCAGATGCCCAGCACGGCCAGCAACAGCTGCCACGGATGCCGCAGCAGGTAACCCGAGCTGGCCCGCCTGAGCGTCGTCACGCGAGCAGGCGTCCGTCACGGAGTTCCAGCACCCGGTCGCAGCGCGCCGCAATCGCGGCGCTGTGCGTGGCGATGATCATGGTAGCGCCGCTGTCGCGGACGAGGTCCTCGAGCAACGGCAGCACGCTGTCCGCGGTGCGCTCGTCCAGGTTGCCGGTGGGTTCGTCGGCGAGTAATAGAGCCGGGCGGTGGGCCAGCGCGCGCGCGA
>CALKYK010000562.1 GCA_938003715.1 uncultured Gammaproteobacteria bacterium | reverse complement strand
GGTGCTCTGCGTGTTCTGCCGCGCGGTGGTGGAGACCCTCATGGGACGCAACGTAGGCCCAGGCCGAGTGATGACATGCCTTTTCCTATCAACACTTTGTCGTGGGACGAAGGGTAATTGCGCAAGGCCGCGTTGCTCGTCACTCGTGTACATCAAGTACAAGTCGCTCCTCGCGCCTGGCCTTGCAAAATTACCCTTCGTCGTGGGCGACGAGAATTGATCAGAGTCTCCCTACCTCGGTGATTTTCCTGGCTTTTGGACCACCGGAACTGCACCTTGTTCGACCGGATCGGGTAGACTACCGGTTTTGTAATATCCGGGACAGTCCTGGGGCGAGAACGCCCGGAACGGGACTTACAACAAGCAACAAGGCCGGAGTCACCCGCGAGCAAGACGGCGCCCTCACGCCGACGGCGCCGGATTGAACGTGGGCGGCATGGCCAACCACGGGTTTCGAGAATGGAATTGAGTACGACGACCAGGGCCGCATCGCGCTGTCCGGGCGCCTGCATCATCGTCGGCGTCTACGAGGACGGAAAGCTCAGTGACGCCGCGAGCGACGTTGATGCCGCCAGCAAGGGCAGGCTGCGAAAGATGCTCAAGGCCGGCGACGTTTCAGGGAAGCTGGGCGCCACTTCGCTGGTCGCCGGCTTCGACGGCGTCAAGGCAAAACGGGTGTTGTTTGCCGGGCTGGGCAGGCACTCCAGGTTTGACGTCAGGCGCCTCCGCCGCGCGACAGATGCCGCTGCGAAACTGCTGCGTGGCACGCGCATTGCCGACGTCGTGTCGTACCTCGCCACCGAGGACCTGAAAGACAGCAATGCCTACTACCGCGCGCGCTACACGGTCGAGTCGATCGGCCATGCGCTGTACCGCTTCACCGAAACGAAGAGCGGAAAAAAGGCACCCGCCCCGGCGCTGAAAAAAATCGGCGTCGCGGTCTCCAGCCGCGGAGAATCGAAACTCGCGTCGCGCGGTGCCGAACACGCGCTCGCAATTGTGGAGGGCGCATCGCTCGCACGTGATCTCGGCAACCTGCCGCCGAATATCTGCACCCCGTCATACCTCGCCCGCAGCGCGCAAAAATTGGCACGCCGCTACAAGAGCGTGACGACCAAAGTGCACAGCGAGGCGGACCTGAAACGGCTCGGCATGAACGCATTTCTGTCCGTAACGCGCGGCACGACCGAGCCGGCCAAGATGATTGTCATGCAATACAAGGGAGCGGCGCGGGCGCGACCGGTGGTGCTGGTCGGCAAAGGCATCACTTTCGACGCCGGCGGCATTTCGCTGAAGCCGCCACCGGGCATGGACGAGATGAAGTTCGACATGTCCGGTGCAGCGGCCGTAATTGCCACGGTGCTGGTCGCAGCAAGGCTCAAACTGCCGATCAACCTGACCGTGGTCGTGCCCACCTGCGAGAACCTGCCCAGCGGCACGGCGACGCGACCCGGCGACATCGTCACCAGCATGTCAGGCAAGACGGTCGAGATACTGAATACCGATGCCGAAGGTCGTCTCATTCTCTGCGACGCGCTGACCTACTCGAGACGTTTCAAGCCCGAAACGATCATCGACGTGGCCACGCTGACCGGCGCGTGCGTGATCGCGCTCGGCTATCACCGCACCGCCGTCATGAGCCGTAACGACGCGCTCGCGGCGGAAATCGTCAGTGCCGGTATCGACGCGGACGATCGGGCGTGGCCGATGCCGATTGCGGAGGAATACGAGCAGCACCTGAAAAGCAATTTCGCCGACTTCGCCAACGTCGGCATTCGCGAAGGCGGCGCCTGCATAGCCGCGTGCTTCCTCGGCAAGTTCACGGAAGGGCTCGACTGGGCGCATCTCGATATCGCCGGCACGGCCTGGCGTTCCGGCAAGGACAAGGGCAGCACCGGCCGGCCGGTACCGATGCTTTCGGAATTCCTGCTGAAGCGCGCAGGCGTCACCGGCTGAGATGTCGAAGGTCGATTTCTACGTACTCGCGGAGTCCGGCGAACCGTCGCGGCAGCGCTTCGCCTGCCGGCTGGCCGAAAAGGCCTATCGACTGGACAACGCAGTACATATTCGCGTTGCCGACGCGGCGTCGGCCAGCCAGCTCGACGACCTGCTCTGGACGTTTCGCGACGGCAGCTTCGTGCCGCACGAAGTCGTCCGTGCCGGCGATGCAAGCCGGGAATCGCCGGTTACGATTTCTCATGCAGACCTGGACATCGAGGCCGATCTGCTGATCAACCTCGGCGATACGATTCCGCCGCGCGCAAACGCCTACGCACGTATTGCGGAAGTCGTTACCGCAGACGAACCCGGCCGGTCGCGCAGCCGCGAGCACTTTGTTGCATATCGCGATCAGGGCCATACACTCGACACGCACAAGCTCTGATTCGCCGCAGCAACCGCTTTACGCTCCAATACCCGCCGCCCACCATGGAAAAGTCCTACCGCCCCGGAGACATCGAGCAGCGCCAGTACGAACGCTGGGAGAAAAACGGCTGGTTCGCACCGCGCGGCAGCGGAGACCCGTACTGCATCGTGATTCCGCCGCCGAACGTGACCGGCACGCTGCACATGGGTCACGCGTTCCAGGACACGATCATGGATGCGCTGACGCGCTACCACCGGATGCGCGGTCACAACACGTTATGGCAACCGGGGACGGACCACGCGGGCATCGCGACGCAGATGGTCGTCGAACGGCAGTTGAACGCCGAGGGCACGTCGCGCAAGGCGCTCGGCCGGGACAGGTTTGTCGAGCGCGTCTGGCGCTGGAAAGCCGAATCGGGCGGCCAGATCGAATACCAGCTGCGGCGCCTGGGCGCATCCGTCGACTGGGCGCGTGACCGCTTCACGATGGACGAGGGCCTGTCGGCCGCCGTCATGGAAGTGTTCGTCCGGCTCTACGAGGAAGGCCTGATTTATCGCGGCAAGCGCCTGGTGAACTGGGACCCGGTCCTGCACACCGCGCTGTCGGATCTCGAGGTACTGCAAAATGAGGAAGCGGGCCATCTCTGGCATTTCCGCTACCCGCTCGCGTCCGGCGACGGTCACCTCGTGGTTGCCACGCCGCGCCCGGAGACGATGCTCGGTGACTCGGGCGTCGCGGTGCACGCGGCGGCCGAGCGA